>NZ_JCANOT010000040.1:0-8044 GCF_059552495.1 Methyloversatilis sp. S146-33 | reverse complement strand
GTGTCGCCGGTGCCGCCGCTGAAAAGGTTGAACAGCACCGACAGCACCGGTGCGGCCACCAGCAGCGCCAGCAGCAGTGCGATCAGCGACAGGGGATGGAGACGGCGGGCAGACAAGTGGGGCATGCCGGCTGTCCCGGCTTGAGTTATCGGTGGCCGGTACGCTCACGCAGCGGCAGGCGCATTATAATTGAGAGCGATTATCGGTCTTGATCCGGATCACCTTTTTGTACCGCCTCCTCCGCCACACTTCGGTCCATGTCACAGCTGCTGCTTGAATCCGTACGCATCGCGTACGGCACCACCGAAGTGGTCCGCGACCTGTCGCTGCGTCTCGAACGCGGCCAGATCGGCTGCCTGCTCGGCCCTTCGGGCTGTGGCAAGACGACGGTGCTGCGTGCCATCGCCGGCTTCGAGCGGCTGCGCGAGGGGCACATCGACATCAACGGAGTCACGGTGTCGTCCAGCCGCCAGCATCTGGCGCCGGAACAGCGGCGCGTCGGCATGGTGTTCCAGGACTTCGCACTGTTCCCGCATCTGAGCGTGGCCGACAACGTCGCCTTCGGCCTGCGCAGCGGTTCGCGTGACGAAAAACGCGCGCGCGCCGACGAAATGCTGGCGGTCGTCGGGCTGACCGAGCACGCCGACAAGTACCCGCATCAGTTGTCGGGCGGCCAGCAGCAGCGCGTCGCACTGGCCCGCGCGCTGGCACCGGACCCGGAACTGCTGCTGCTCGACGAGCCCTTCTCCAGCCTCGACGTCGAACTGCGCACCCGGCTGGCGACCGAGCTGCGCGACATCCTGAAGGCGCGCGGCATCACCGCCATCCTCGTCACGCACGACCAGCAGGAAGCCTTCGCCATCGCCGACGAGATCGGCGTCATGCAGGGCGGCCAGCTGCTGCAGTGGGACAGTGCGTACAACCTTTACCACAAGCCGGAGAGCCGTTTCGTCGCCGATTTCGTCGGTCAGGGCGTGTTCCTGCCGGGTACGCTGCGCGGCGACCACGAGGTGGAAATGGAGCTGGGCGTGCTGCGCAGCGAGTTCCCCTTCCGCTGCGACGACGGCTGTCCGCACTGCGCCGCCGACAACCGTGTCGACGTGCTGCTGCGTCCGGACGACGTGGTGCACGACGACGCCGCACCACTGCGCGCCGAAGTGCTGTGCAAGTCCTTCCGCGGCGCCGAATTCCTGTACACCCTGCGACTCGGCTCGGGCCGCCGCGTGCTGTCGCTGGTGCCGTCGCACCACAACCACGCGATCGGCGAATTCATCGGCATCCGTCTCGATGCCGACCACGTGGTGGCCTTCCGCCACCCCGAGACCGCAGTCGAACCGCTGTCCAGCGCGGCGTGATTCCCTGGCTGGAACCCGGCGACCCGTTTCCGCCGGTCGATACGGCGCTGCGCGACCCGGACGGGCTGCTGGCGGCCGGTCTCGAACTGACGCCGCAGCGCATCCTCGACGCCTACCGGCAAGGCATCTTCCCGTGGTTCTCCGAGGATCAGCCGGTGCTGTGGTGGAGCCCGGACCCACGCATGGTGCTGGTGCCGGCCGAAATCCGCATCACGCCGTCGATGCGCAAGGTACTGCGCAACCGGCCGTACGAAGTCCGCTGCGACACCGCCTTCGAGGCTGTCATGCGCGCCTGTGCCGAGCCACGCGATGACCAGGCCGGCACCTGGATCAGCGACCACATGATCGCCGCCTACGGCTCGCTGCACACGCAGGGCTGGGCGCACAGCGTCGAAACCTGGGTCGATGGCGAACTTGCGGGCGGTCTCTACGGTCTTGCGCTGGGGCGGATGTTCTACGGCGAATCGATGTTCTCGCGCGCCCGCGACACCTCGAAGATTGCGCTGGTGCATCTCGCACGCTATCTTGAATCGCAGGGCTATGCGCTGATCGACTGCCAGATGAACACCGCGCACCTGGCGTCCATGGGCGGACGTGAAATTGCACGCAGCGAATTCTGCCGCGTGCTGTCACATTCGGTGCAGTCGGCCCATCCGCGGCGCTGGCGGCCCGACGAAATACCGGCTTACTTCAGACTCTGAAACGGACACCGATTCCGCTGACGCGATGGCGCTGCTCAAGGACCTGCCTTTCACCACGCTGCAGTTCTATGCAACGGCACCCTATGCCTGCTCCTACCTGCAGGGCCGCACCGCGCGCTCGCAGGTCGCCACGCCGTCCAACCTGATCGACGCCCGGCTGTACAGTGATCTGGTGCGCGCCGGTTTTCGTCGCAGCGGCGTGTTCACCTACCGCCCTTATTGCGACGCCTGCCGCGCCTGCACGCCGGTCCGCCTGCCGGTCAACCGCTTCACCGCCTCGCGCACGCAGCGCCGCTCGGAAAGAAGACACGAGAACCTGGTCGCCCGCGAGGCGCCGCTGTCCTTCCGCGAGGAGCACTACGCGCTGTACCAGCGCTACCAGTCGAGCCGGCACAGCGGTGGCGGCATGGACCAGGACTCGCGCGAACAGTATTCGCACTTCCTGCTGCAGAGCCATGTCGATACCCGACTGATCGAATTCCGCGAAGGCAGCGAGCCGGACGCCCCGCTGCGCATCGTCAGCATCATCGACATCCTCGACGACGGCCTGTCGTCGGTCTACACCTATTACGACCCTGATGTCGAAGGCGCCAGCTACGGCACCTACAACATCCTGTGGCAGGTCAGCCTGGCCCGCCTGCTCGGCCTGCCCTACGTCTATCTGGGCTACTGGATACGCGACAGCGCCAAGATGGCCTACAAGGCCCGCTTCCGCCCACTCGAAGGCCGCATCGACAGCGTCTGGCGGGAACTGGACGACGGCGAACTGGGGCTGTAGCGCCGCTCTTGTGGGCGACCTGCGGTCGCAATACGACTTTGGCAGACGGCCAGCTTCGATTGAGGCCGCAATCGCGAGCAAGCTCGCCCCCACAAGACCCCTGCTCCAGCCGCCGTCAGGGAGTGCTTTGGTGGGAGCGACCTCTGGTCGCGATGCGGCTTCGGCAGACCGCCGTCGATGTCAGAAGCCCTTTCCACACACAACCCTGGCTCTTGTCGCTGCCACCGCTGGTTGCCTGCCCCCGCCGCCGGGCCGATAATCCGCGCCTTTGCGTCGCACCCCTGCGACCTGCGAACCGGATTCCACCCATGCTCTACCCGCTGCTGCGCCCGCTGCTGTTCTCGCTCGACGCCGAACGTGCCCATGATCTGACGCTGGGCACGCTGGCGAAACATCCCGGGCTGGTGCCGCTGCAGCGCGTCGCGCCCAGGCCGGTGCGCTGCATGGGCCTGGATTTCCCCAATCCTGTCGGCCTGGCGGCCGGGCTGGACAAGAACGGCGCCGCGATCGACGGTCTGGCGCGGCTCGGTTTCGGCTTCATCGAAATCGGCACCATCACGCCGCGTCCACAGCCGGGCAACCCGAAGCCGCGCATGTTCCGGCTGCCGGCGGCGCAGGGCATCATCAACCGGATGGGTTTCAACAACCTGGGCCTGGACACGCTGGTCGACAACGTGAAGCGCTCGCGCTGGGTGCGCGAGGGCGGCATTCTCGGCATCAATATCGGCAAGAACGCGGACACGCCGATCGAGCGCGCCACCGACGACTACCTGATCGGCCTGCGCGGCGCCCACCCCTACGCGCGCTACATCACGGTCAACATTTCCAGCCCGAACACCAAGAACCTGCGCCAGTTGCAGGGCGCTGACGAACTGAACCAGCTGCTCGGCGCGCTCGACGCCGAGCGCCAGAAGCTGGACGCCGCCGCCGGCCGTACCGTGCCGATCGCGCTGAAGATCGCGCCCGACCTGGACGCCGAGCAGATCGACGCGATCGCAGAGGCGACGGTGCGCCACCACATCGACGCGCTGATCGCGACCAACACCACGCTGTCGCGCACCGGTGTCGAAAACCTGCCGCACGGCGGCGAAGCCGGCGGTCTGTCGGGCGCGCCGGTGCGCGAGAAATCGACGGCCGTGCTGCGCGCCCTGGCGCAGAAGCTCGACGGCAAGGTCGCGCTGATCGGCGTTGGCGGCATCACCGAAGGTCGTCACGCGAAGGACAAGATCGATGCCGGCGCGCAGCTGGTGCAGTTGTACAGCGGCCTGATCTACCGTGGCCCGGCGCTGGTCGGCGACGCCGCGCGCGCACTGGCGGAATCGTGACCGCCGACGCCCGCCGCGGCACCGCTGCGGGCATCTTCGCGCTGGCCGCACCGATGCTGGTGTCGCAGCTGGCGAGCATAGGCACCAATGTCGCCGACACGCTGATCGCCGGCCGTCACGCCACCGCCGATCTGGCTGCCGTCGCGGTCGGTGGCGGACTGTTCATTTCGGTGGTGATCGCGCTGATCGGCATCCTGTATGCCGCCGCGCCCATCATCGCGCACCACGTCGGCGCCGGCCGGCGCGAGGACATCGCGCCCGCCTTCCAGCAGGCGGTGTGGATGGCGCTCTTCCTGTCGCTGCCCGGTGCACTGTTGCTCGCCCTGCCCGACCCGCTGCTCGCGCTGTCGCAGCTCGATCCGGTGGTCGAGGCGAAAACGCGTGACTACCTGCTCGCCCTCGCCTTCGCGGTACCCGGCGCGCTGCTGTTCCGCGCCTTTCAGGCGCTGATGAATGGTATCGGCCAGCCGCGGCCGGTGATGGTGATCATGCTGGCCTGCCTGGCGGTGCATGTGCCGCTGGCCTGGGCACTCACCACCGGCGCTTTCGGCCCGCCGCTCGGTGCGCTCGGCTGCGGGCTGTCCACGCTGGTGGTTAACTGGCTGTCGGTGGTCTGCGCACTGCTGTGGCTCAAGTACTCGCCGCAACTGCGCGCGCTGCGCCCCTTTCACGACTGGCAGGCGCCCAGGGCCTGGGCACAGCGCGAAATGCTGCGCCTCGGCGGACCGATGGGCGTATCGAATTTCGTCGAGATCACCAGTTTCACGCTGATTGCGCTGTTCGTCGCCCGGCTCGGCGCCGACGTGGTAGCAGGACACCGCGTGATCGCCAACATCAACGGCGTCTGTTTCATGCTGCCGCTGGCACTGGGCAGCGGCACACTGGTGCTGGTCGGTCAGGCAGCCGGCGCACACGACTGGCTGCGTGCCCGCCACACGGCGCTGACCGGCCTGGCGATGGCCAGCGTGCTCACGGTGTTCGTCGGCCTGCTGCTGTGGCTGTCGCGCGAGTCGGTGCTGGCCTTCTACAGCAAGGACCCGGCGGTGCTGGGCGTCGCCCGCAGCCTGCTGCCCTATGTCGCGCTGTTCGTGCTGATCGACGCCGCGCACACGCTGGCTTCGTTCGCGCTGCGCGGCTACAAGGTGACGGTGGCGCCGATGATCGTGCACACCGTCTGCTTCTGGGGCGTCGGCCTGGGCAGCGGTTACGTGCTCGCCTTTCACGGCCTGCCCGGGGCCGGCATCGCGCTGATCGCGCAGCCGATGGGGGCGGCCGGTTTCTGGCTGGCGACGCTGCTGTCGACCGTGCTGGCCGGCTTGATGATCGGCGCCATCCTGCTGCGGGTGATACGTCGACATCCACGCGCCGCCTCATGATTGCTGCGCGGCAACAGCAATCGGGATGTTTTCCCGACGGTGCACCGCACGCGGCAATTGAAGTAAAGTCCGCGGCTGCCCCGCCCGGAACAGAACAAACCACTCGTCCGGGCTTGCCACCGCCTCGCCGATGAATCCGACATCCGTCCTCCGTCCGCCTTACGTCGCCTACTTCAGCGACTTCACGCGATTCCGCTCCTGGCTCTGGGCAGCCGCCTTCGTCGCGTCCATCCTGGTGCACAGCTTCGTCGTCTGGCGGGCGTCGGTGTATGTGCCGCGCGTGGCGCCGACCGAAATCCGCGTCGATGTGCGGATGATCAAGGAAGAACCTCCGCCGCCTCCCCCACCGCCTCCTCCGCCGCCAAAGCCGGTCGAGCCGCCGCCCCCGCCGCCACCGCCCAAGCCGGTACCCAAGCCGCCCAAGCCGGTGCCTCAGCAGGCACCGCTGCCGGTGCTGGCTGCGCCGGCAGCGCCGTCGCCGGCGCCCGAGGAACGCGTGGTGCCGGTGCAGCCGCCACCGGCGCCGCTGCCGCCGATCGATGCCCCGCCACCGCCACCCGCACCAGCGCCGGTCCCTGCGCCCGCGCCGGCACCGGCAGCGCCTAGCGTCGATTTCCAGTCGCTGAAGGCGGGTTACGGCCAGGCGCTGTCGGCAGAGATCAAGAAGGGGCAGACCTATCCGCGACTGGCGGCGATGCGCGGGCTGGAAGGCACACCCAAGGTGCTCATCGTCATCGAGAACGGCCAGCTCGTATCGGCCACCCTGGTCGACGAATCCGGCCAGTCGGTGCTGGACGAAGCGGCGCTGGCGCTGGTGAAGAAGACGAAGCTGCCGCCGGTACCGGCAGCGCTCGCCGGCCAGCGGCTGGAGTTCCTGCTGCCGATCGACTACAAGCTGAAGAAGTGACAAGGGCGCCCGCGGCGCCCTTGTCTGCGTGACGCGGGTCGTTCAGACCCGGTAGTAGTCGCGGTACCAGGCGACGAAGCGCGCCACACCGTCGTCGATGGCGGTGCGCGGCGAGAAGCCGGTCCAGGCCGTCAGTTCGGATACGTCGGCATAGGTCGCCGGCACGTCGCCCGGCTGCATCGGCAGCAGGTTCTTCTGCGCGGTCATGCCCAGCGCCATCTCGATCGCGTGGATGAAATCCATCAGCGGCACCGGCCCCTGGTTGCCGATGTTGAAGACCCTGAACGGGGCTTTCGAATGCCCCGGGTGCGGATGGTCGCCATCGAAAGCCGGATCGGCCTCGGCAACGCGATCCAGCGTGCGGATGACGCCTTCGACGATGTCGTCGATATAGGTGAAGTCGCGCTGCATCTCGCCGTGATTGAACACGTCGATCGGCCGCCCTTCGATCATTGCCTTGGTGAACAGGAAGAGCGCCATGTCCGGCCGGCCCCACGGGCCATAGACCGTGAAGAAGCGCAGACCGGTGGTCGGCAGGTCGTACAGATGGCTGTAGGTGTGCGCCATCAGTTCGTTGGCCTTCTTGGTCGCGGCGTACAGGCTGACCGGGTGGTCAACGCTGTCGGCCTCGCTGAACGGCATCTTCGTGTTGCCGCCATAGACGCTGGAGCTGCTGGCGTACACCAGATGCTTCACCGCCGAATGCCGGCAGCCTTCGAGCACATTCATGAAGCCGACGATATTGGCGTCGATGTAGGCGTTCGGGTTCTGCAGCGAGTAGCGCACACCGGCCTGGGCGGCCAGGTGCACGACGCGGTCGAAACGCTCGGCCTCGAACAGCTTCGCCATGCCGTCGCGGTCCTCGACCGCCATCCTGACGAAGCGGAAGCCGGCCGCCGGCGTGAGCCGGGCCAGCCGCGCTTCCTTGAGGCGCACGTCGTAGTAGTCGTTCAGGTTGTCCAGCCCGACCACTTCGTCACCGCGTTCGAGCAGGCGCAGCGCCACGTGCATGCCGATGAAACCGGCGGCGCCGGTGAGCAGGACTTTCATCGTGCGGGGATCAGCGCCGGCCGATGGCCGAGTACTCGATGCCGGCGGCGCGCGGCACCTCCGGCTCGTACAGGTTGCGACCGTCGAAGATCACCGGCTGCTTCAGCGCACCCTTGATACGCTCAAAGTCCGGACTGCGGAATTCCTTCCACTCGGTCACGATCAGCAGCGCGTCCGCGCCTTCCAGCGCGTCCATCGGCTTGTCGGCCAGCGTCAGTCGCGGCTCGTCACCGTAGATGCGCTTCGTTTCCGTCATCGCCACTGGGTCGTAGGCCGTCACGGTCGCACCGCGACGGAACAGTTCGTTGATGATCACCCGGCTCGGCGCTTCGCGCATGTCGTCGGTGTGCGGCTTGAACGCCAGGCCCCACAGCGCGAAGCGGCGGCCCGACAGCTCTTCGCCGAACTTCGCGACCACCTTCTCCACCAGCACCATCTTCTGCACGTCGTGGGCGTCTTCCACCGCCTGCAGCCCTTTCAGATCCTGACCGTTCGCGCGTGCGGTACGGATCAGCGCCTTCACGTCCTTCGGGAAGCAACTGCCGCCGTAGC
>NZ_JCANOT010000037.1:0-121262 GCF_059552495.1 Methyloversatilis sp. S146-33 | reverse complement strand
TGATCGGTGCTTGGGGTGAGGGCGGGACATCTCTCCCACTGTCTGTACGTGCTTGCCGTCAGATCCGAGCTCGGTCCCTCCGCCCGACAAGCTATTCCTACGCTTGCCACGGTAGAACATACAAGCGAGCTTGCTCGCGATAGCGGCGCCGGTTCGGGTAAGGTCGGCGCCGCCGCAGTGTGGAGAACGACGCCGGTGTTGCGCATTCGTCCGCCATTCCGCCACGGCAGCGAGGATAATCCGACGCGTCATGACATACGGGCGGTCCGCGATGGCGAACGGGAAGGTGGTCGGATGGTTGGCGGCAGCGGTCGTGGTGGCCGCATCGGCCGGTGCATGGTGGCAGTTCGGGCGTACGCCCGGCGCGGACGTGGCGGCGATCGGTGACGACCCGTCAACGCCGTTTGCGGTCATGAACTGCACTGCGCGCAGCCGCGACGAGGGCCCGGTGCTGGCGGTGACCTTCAGCCGGCCGCTGGCCGCACGGCAGACGCTGAACGACCTGATGAAAGTGACCGACCTCGGCGAAGCCGACGCTGGCCGCGATGATGCCGACAAGGTCGCCGGTCACTGGCGCGTCGGCGACAACCCGCGCGTCGCCTTCTTTTCCGGCGTGCTGCCCAAGCGTCGCTACCGCATCGACATCGCGACCGGCGTGGCGGCGCGTTCCGGCGATCAGCTGGCCGGCGTCCACCAGTGCGAAACCCTGGTCGAGGACATGCCGCCGGCGCACTTCTTCGCCAGCCGCGGCACCGTGCTGCCGGCCGGCCAGAACGGGGGGCTGCCGGTGGTCACCGTCAACACGCCGGAGGTCGACGTGCAGTTCCTGCGTGTCGAGCCGGCGCAGCTACCGGCTTTCCTCGACAAGGTGTACGGCATCCGCCGCACCCAGGCCGAGGAGGGCGCGGACGGCGAAGGCGAGGTCTACGACGAGGAGTACTACGACGGCGGAACGGTGGATCTGCGTGGCCGCACCTCGGGCTGGTACCTGGACCGGCTGAAGGAGCTGTCGACCAGCGTCTATCTCGGCCGCTTCCTGACCGACGACAAGAAGGACCGCCGGCACGTGAGCTTCCTGCCGGTCGAGAACATCAAGGAACTGAAGGAGCCCGGCGTTTACATCGCCGTCATGAGCGCGCCCGGCAGTTTCGCGGGCGACTACCAGACCACCTATTTCTACGTCAGCGACATCGGCCTGCACTTGCACCGCAACGGCGGCCGCATCGACGCCTTCGCCACGTCGCTGAAGTCGGGTACGGCCCTCGACGGCGTCGAATTCGAACTGCTGGACGGCGACGGCAAGCGCGTGGCCACGGTGAAGGGCGACGGCGACGGTCGCGCCACCTTCGAGGCGGCACCGGCCGATGCGCGGCTGGTGATCGCGCGGCGCGGGCGAGAGCTGTCGGTTGTGTCGCTGGCCGAGGCGGCGCTGGACCTGTCGGAATTCGACACGTCGGGTCTGCTGCCGACCAGCACCAAGCTGTTCGCATACAGCGGTCGCGACCTCTACCGGCCGGGCGAAACCTTCGACGTGTCGGTACTGGTGCGCGACGCAGACGGCCGCGCGATCGAGCCGCTGCCACTCTCCGCGGTGCTGAAGCGGCCGGACGGCCGCACCGTGAGCCAGCGCGTCTGGAAAAGTTCGGGCGAGCAGCCGGGCTACTACCGGCAGCCGCTGGCAATACCGGCCGACGCGCAGACCGGCGCCTGGACGCTCGAACTGCGCGCCGACCCGGCGGCGAAGCGGCCGGACGCGGTCATGCGTTTCAAGGTCGAGGAATTCCTGCCCGAGCGGATGAAGCTCGCGCTGAAGTCCGATGAGCGCGTGCTGACCGAAGGCGCACCCTTCGACATCGGCGTGCAGGGCGACTACCTGTTCGGCGCGCCGGCCTCCGGCAACCGCCTGCTCGGCGCGCTCGCCACCGAGCGGCAGCGTTTCGCCTTGCCGCAGAAGAAGCCGGGCTTCATCTTCGGCGACTTCGCCGACGATGCGCTGAAGGGCCGGCGCGAGCTGGAAGAAACGGCGCTCGACGACAGCGGCGCCGCGACCGTCGAAGTGCCTTACGACCCGGGCGCCGCGCGCTCGCCGCTGCAGCTGCGCGTCAGCCTGAGCCTGCTCGAATCGGCCGGCCGGCCGGTCGTGCGTTCGGTCGAGCGTGCGTGGTGGCCAGCGCCGGCGCTGATCGCGGTGCGTCCGCTGTTCGACAGCGACGTCGCGCGCGAATCGGCACTGGCCGAATTCGAGGTCGGCCGCTTCCTGCCGGACGCCGCCTTTGCGCCGATCGACAAGGCCAATGTGCGGCTGTTCAGGGAAGAGCGTCAGTACTACTGGCGCTTCGACGACCAGCGCGGCTGGCACTCCGGCTTCAGCGAGAATGACGAGCTGATCGACAGCCGCAGCGTCGCGCTGAAGACGCAGACCAAGCTCGGTTTCCCGGTCACCTGGGGGCGTTACCGGCTGGAGATCGACGACCCGCAGACGAAGCTTACGATGCGCTACCGCTTCTACGCCGGCTGGGGCGCGCAGGACAACGAGGCGCTCGGCAACCGGCCGGACCGCGTGCAGGTGCGGCTCGAAGGCGCGCCCTACAAGGCGGGCGACACGGTGAAGGCGCACCTGACGCCGCCGCACGACGGCGAGGCGCTCGTGCTGATCGAAGGCGACCGCGTGCTGTGGGCCAAGCGGGTCAAGGTGAGTGCCGCCGGCACCGCCATCGACCTGCCGCTGGACAAGCGCTGGAACCGCCACGACCTCTACGTGTCGGTGCTGGCCTTCCGGCCGGGCAGCGAAGGCAGCCGCGTCACGCCGGCGCGCGCACTCGGGCTTGCACACATTCCGCTCGCGCGCGACGACCGTCGGCTCAAGGTGGCGCTGGACGCGCCGGCCAAGGTCGAGCCGGAAACGAAAACCACGGTGAAGGTGAAGGTCGATGGCGCAACCGGGCAGGCCGCCTGGGTGACGCTGTCGGCGGTGGATCAAGGAATCCTCAACATCACGAAGTTCGCCACGCCCGACCCGCACGGCTACTTCTTCGGCAAGCAGCGTTACGCACCCGACCTGCTCGACATCTACGGCCGGCTGATCGAGAAGATGGACGGCTCGCGCGGCAAGCTCAAGTGGGGCGGCGACGCCGGCATGCGCGACTCGCAGAGCATGCCGAAGAAGGTGAAGCTGGTCGATCTGTTCTCCGGCCCGGTGAAGCTGGACGACAAGGGCGAGGCGGCGATCACGCTGACGCTGCCCGACTTCAACGGCAGCCTGCGCCTGATGGCGGTCGCCTCGACGCCGGAGCGCTACGGCCACGGCGAGCGCGAACTGACCGTGGCCGCACCCATCGTCGCCGAACTGTCGACGCCGCGCTTCATCGCGCCCGGCGACAGCGCGAAGGTCGCGCTCGAAGTGACCAACCTGACCGAGTCACCGCAGCAGATCCGCCTCACGCTGTCGGCCGAGTCGCCGGCGCGCATCGCCGACGGCGCGCGCACGCTGACGCTGGCGCCGAAACAGCGCGAAACGCTGCGTTTCGACGCCGAGGCGGTCGAGGCGGAAGGGCTGGCGCGGCTGAAGCTGGTGCTCGACGCCAGTGGCGGCGCCAAGCCCATCCACATCGAGCGCGAAGCCGCGCTGCAGGTGACGCCGCCGGTCGCGCTCGAACGCAGCGTGCTGCGCATGAAGGTCGAGCCGGGCGCGCGTCAGGCCATCGACGCCGCGCTGCTCGATAGATTCTGGCCGGCATCGGCGACGCTGAACGTCAGCGCCTCGTCCAGCCCGCCGCTGAACATCCGCGAGAGCGTGCGCGGCCTGCTGCGCTATCCCTATGGCTGCGCCGAACAGACGGTCAGCTCCGCCTGGCCGCACGTCATCATCGACGAGGCCTACGCGAAGGAACTGGGTCTGAAGCAGTACTCGCGTGCGGAACGCGCAACCATGGTCGAGGGCGCCATCGGCCGGCTGGCCGGCATGCAGGGCGCGTCGGGCGGCATGACAATGTGGGGCGGCGGCGAGTACGAATACTGGATCAGCGCCTATGTCGCCGGTTTCCTGATCGACGCCAGGGCGGGCGGTTTCACCGTGCCCGAAGCCTTCCAGAAGAAGCTGGGCGACTGGATGCTGAAGGAGTTCCAGCTCGCGCCGTCGCAGATGCCGCGGCTGCCGGCGCAGGCAGGCAACCAGCCCGGCCAGATGGACCTCGTGCGCGGTGCCCACCTGCGTTTTGCCAACGCCGCCCACCTCGGCTATGTGCTGGCGCGCGAACAGCGCGCGCCGCTGGCCACGCTGCGCCTGCTGCATGACGAGCACCGGCAGCTGGCGAAGTCGCCGCTGGCGCTTGCCCACCTCGGCCTGGCGCTGAAGCTGATGGGCGACGAGGCGCGTTCGCGCGTCGCGCTCGACGAAGCGCTGACCAAGCCCTACGGACTGCGCGGCAACGACGCCGAGTACGAGTGGCTGGGCGACTACGGCAGTCCGCTGCGCGACCGCGCCACGCTGTACGCGCTGCTCGCCCGTCACGAGGTGAAGCTCGACCGCGCCGCCAACCTGCTGTTCGAGCTGTCGAACGACACCGCGAAGCGGCGCTGGCTGTCCACGCAGGAGCAGATCTCGCTGGTGATGGCAGGCCGCGCCGCCGGTCTGGGCGCGGGCAAACCGTGGTCGGCCGCGGTGGAGGACGGTGGTGACTTCAAGGGCGACAAGCCCGCGCTGCTCCCCGTCGACGCGGCGGCGGCGCGCAAGGGCGCGGCGATCAGCAACACCGGCGACGCGCCGCTCTATGTCGAGATCGAAGGCGCCGGCTATCCGAAGATCGCGCCGCCGGTCGACAACGGTCTGGGCACGGCGCAGCGCACGCTGTTCGAGGCCGACGGCCGTCCCTGGAGCGGCCGCGCGCTGAAGGTGGGCGAGCTGATGCTGGTGCGGGTCGAGGTCAGGCCGACCCGACGCGCCGACGACGCGCTGCTGGTCGACCGCCTGCCGGCCGGTCTGGAAATCGAGAATCAGAACCTGTCGCAGGGACCGCAGGCGACCGAATTCACGCTGCAACTGCCGGGCGGCCAGTCGCTGCGCGTGATGGACACGCTGATGGACAACCGGGTGAAACACCGCGAATACCGCGACGACCGCTTCGTCGCCGCGGTGAAACTCGATTCGGCACCGATGAACCTCGTGTACATGGTGAGGGTCGTCACCCCGGGCCGCTACACGGTGCCCGGCACCTTCGTCGAGGACATGTACCGGCCGGAACTGCGCATCGTCGGTGAACGCGGCGCGATGCTGGACGTTATAGACGGCGGACCGGCCCGCAAATGAGTGCGGCCGACAACGGGAGGAAGGGCATCATGATGCGAATGCGTTCGGTACATCGGGTGACTGTGGCCGCCCTGATCGGCATGCTGGCGGGTGCGTCGCCGGTGTGGGCGGACAGCCGTGCGGATTTCGACGCCTGGTCGACGGCGGCGCGCAAGCAGTGCGACGCCGACGCCCGCAAGGGCGGACGACTGGACGGCGTACTGTTCCATCGCTGCATGGTCGACGCGCACGAACGTGGCGGCTGGGTCGCGCAGGAACGCATCCAGCGCTGTCGCGAAAAATCCGGTGCCTTCTGGGGCAACCGCGAAGGCGAGAGCGATGAGTCGCTGTGGAACTGCCTGGCCCGCGAAGGCAAACGTCACGCCGACAGCGGTGGCGTGTCCACCGCGACCGGTGCCGCCGCGCTGCAGGGCCACGATTCGCCTGAACGCGCCAAGGCGCGCCGGCCGGCCTGCGAGGATTGGGCGCGAGACAACCTGGAACCCGGCGCCTCGCATCTCGACTACATCGCGCGCTGCATGTACTCGACCGGCTCGCCTGCCGCGGTGGGCGCGACGATGAGACGTGGTGGCACGAATGACGCGGTGGGTCAGGACGCTCCCGCGCTGCCGGGTGCCGCCGTTGGCGACAACCCGGTGCGTGCGAAGAACCGTGCCTGGTGCGCCGAGCAAAACGCAGGCGGTGATCGTACCGGTCTGCTGCGCTATGACTGCAGTTGCGTCGACAGCAGCACGGCGATGCAGCAGCGCACCAAGAAGCTGGACGATACGGCGATCGCCGCTCGCAAGTTCGACCTGAGCACCTGCGTCGATCGCAGCGCGACCGCCGAGCGCGTCGTCGCCGACATGGGCGGCCGCACCCTTGGCAGCCTGTTCGACAGCGACGACGACATCCGTACGCGCGAAGCCTGCTACCGGCGTGCGGTGGGCAAGGATCTGAAGACGGCCGATTTGTCCGACGACGCGCGGCTGCGCAACGCCTTGAAGCGGGTCTGCAAGTAGGCCGTCTGCTTCGCGCGTATTCCCTGTGGGAGTGGCCTTGGCCACGACAGGGCCGCGGCATTCCGCCCGCGTCGATCCAGGCAGGCTGTCGGGGTCAGAAGACCCCTCCCCCAGACTTCTCGCTCCGGCCGCAGATAGGGCGCACAGCCCGTGGGAGCGGCCTTGGCCGCGATGCGGTGGCTGACGCCACGGCGCCTGTATCTATTCTCAGGCGCCGCCGAAGTAGTGCCGCATCGCCTCGTTCGAAGTCTGGGTGTTCAGTTCATCGACCTGCATCGGCGTCAGCACGCTGCCGCTCGACCACATGTAGTGCTTGCGGAACCACTCGCGCAGTTCGGGCGAGCACTTTTCCATCGGGCCGTCGCGGCCTGCTTCGATCAGGTAGTGCAGCACGCGGTCGGCGCCCGGCGTGTCGCGGGTGACCATGCGATGCTTTTCCAGCGGGTGGAACAGTCGGCCGACGTCGTAGGCGGTGACCGTTGCCGGCAACTCGGTCAGGCGCCGGTCCAGTCGATCCAGCGCGCTTTCCCACGCCGGGTCGAGGCGGAAGCGCTGTTTCAGGCTGGCCACCCAGGCACGCAGCAGGCGCACGTAGTCGTGTTCTGTCGCTCGTTCACCGTTCATTGATGTTGTCCTTCGTCGGCATACGGAACTGATGTGCTATCGGCATCGGCCCGGCCGGCTTGAGAATGCGCATGGGTGGCCGTTATTGGATGGACGCAGCCCATGCACTCATCGCCCCCGAATGCCGATACCCGACTTCCTGACTGAAATCTTCGCCACCCAGCCGCCGCTCGCCCGCGCGCTGTGGGCGGCCGTCGCGCTCGCATTGCTGATTGCTGCTCTGGCCGTGCTGCGGCTGGAGCGACGCATGTTTGCGGCGCGCGGCAAGGGCGCGTCGTGGTGGGTGGTGCGGCTGGCTTCGCTGCCGGCGCTGGCGGTCGTCGTGGCGGCAGTGCTCGGGCCGGCGCGCGCGGTGTCCGGCATGGAGGGGCTGGCGGTGTTCTACCTGCTGCTGCTCGTCGTCGCGCCGCTGCTGTGGTTCGGCGTGCACCTGCTGGCCGGCTGGCTCGCCTCGCCGCGCTTGTCGCGCGGCGAATCGGCGTGGATCGCCGGCAGCGGCCTGATGCTGCTGCTGTGTCCGCCGGCGGTGTTCACCGCGCTGCAGACGCCGGTATTCATGATTTCGCGCCAGTTCGACGCCGCCGCCCGCGCCTCGCGTCCCGAAATGCCGTTGCCGCATCGCGCCGATGCGGCGCAGCGCTTCCGTCTCGGTGACGCCGGCGTGCTCAATGCGCATTCGCTGATCGCGCCACCCGGCGTGCAGGTCGAGCGCGTCGAGGCCCTGCACGGCGGGCTGTGGGCCGACACCGCAACGCAGATGCATCCCTGGCTGTGCCGCAACGGCGACGACCTGCATCTGGCCTGGGCCGATGGCAGCGAACCGCCGCCGCTGCGCATCTACTGGCGCGACACGGCGGGCAAGGCGTGGCAGAGCCGTGTCAAGGTCGCACCTGCCGCTGTGCCGGTGCAGGATTTCGTTGTCGCCTGGCGCAACGACGGCTTCGACCTGCCGGTGCCGCTGTCGCGCGATCTCGTGCAGCCGGGCTGGCTGAGCGACGGACGGCTGCATTACCGCAGCCTGAACGGCGTGCTGCAGCCCGGTGAAAGCGCGCGCGACGACTGCGTCATGCGCGGATACAGGCGTGTAGCCGTCGACACCGAGGGGCCGGTGGCCGCCGTGCTGCTGCGCATCCATCGCCAACCACCGGCCGGCACCATCGAGCACCTGCTCGTTCGTCCCTGAGGGTGCGCCGACCTCCGTCCGCGCGGGGACGCTGCCACGCATGACGGCGGCAAATTGCCTGCCCGGAGGCGGGTACTCCCGGCCTACCATCCCGTCGGCATCGATGACGGAGATGGGTGAATGATCAGGACGTACGGAATGCGCCGGCACGCCGGCCACCTGCTGGCCACGCTGACGCTGGTGACGAGCGCTGCGTATGGCGAGGGCGGCAACACCGGCTGGCCGCTGCACGGCAATGACGCCGGCGGGCAGCGGCACGCGCGGCTGGAGCAGATCAACCGCGACAACGTGGCGACGCTCGAACCGGCCTGGACCTGGCATAGCGGCGTCAAGGCCACCTTCCAGGCCACGCCCATCGTGGTTGGCGACACGATGTATGTATCGCTGCCCTTCAGTCACGTTGCCGCGCTCGACGCGCGCAGCGGTCGCGAGCGGTGGCGCTACGAACATCCGCGCCCAGCGGGCCGGCTGTGCTGCGGGCCGGCCAACCGCGGCGTGGCAGTGCGCGACGGCCGCGTCTTCGTCGGAACCGTCGACGCCCGCCTGATCGCGCTCGATGCGCGCACCGGCGCGCCGCTGTGGAACGTAGCGGTGGCCGACGCAGCACCTGCGACCGAACAGGCGGCGCAACTGCCGGACAGCGACCCGCTGAGCCGACGCGAAACCCAGGGCTCGACCGGCGTCGGCATCGCAATGGCGCCGCAGGTGGCCGGCGATCTGGTCATCGTCGGCATCACCGGCGTCGGCTACGGCCTGCACCCGGAGAACGCAGTGGTCGGGCTGCCGGGCCAGTACGGCCGGCCGGGGGTACTGGCCGCCTTCGACGCCGCCAGCGGCCGGCGCGTGTGGCAGTTCGAAGTGACCGGCCCCGGCTGGGAGGGCGACTTCGCCGCCCGCACCGCAGACGGTCTGGATCTCGGCCGCGATCTGCCGGCCGAGCGCGCAGCGCTCGCCCGCGAGGGCGGGGCCTGGCGTCACGGCGGCGGCTCGCTGTGGGCGACGCCCGCCATCGACGCTGAACGCGGGCTGATCTTCTTCGGCACCGGCAACCCGTCGCCGCAGATGGCCGATGGCTCGCGCCCTGGCGACAACCTCTACACCGCTTCGCTGGTCGCACTCGACCTGCGCACCGGTCGCCGCGTCTGGCACCACCAGCAGGTGCCGCACGACCGTTGGGGCTATGACGTCGCCAGCCCGCCGGTGCTGTTCGAGCTGCAGCGGGGCGGCGAGCGCATCCCGGCGCTGGCGCAGCCGAGCAAGCTGGGCTGGGTCTACGTACACGACCGGCGCGACGGTCGACTGCTGTTCCGTTCCGAAGCCTTCGTGCCGCAGCAGAACCTGTTCGCCGCACCGAGCGCCGACGGCGTGGTGATCGCGCCGGGCATCGCCGGCGGCGCGAGCTGGTCGCCGTCGGCGCTCGACCCGGAGCAGGCGCTGCTGTTCGTGCCCGGCATCCATCTGCCGACCCGCTACACGGTGCGCGAGGCCGAGCGCCCGGACGGCAGCCGTTTCCATTACGTGGTCAGCGAGCCGGAAGGTCCGCGTGGCGGCGTGCTGGCGGCCGTCGACCTCGCACATGAGGGAAGGCTGCGCTGGCAGGTGAAGCTGGATCAGCCCATGGTCGGCGGCGTGCTGTCGACGGCCGGCGGGCTGGTGTTCACCGGCATCGGCGAGCGCAGCTTCGCCGCCTTCGACAGCGGCAGCGGCATGCGGCTCTGGTCGTGGCAGGTCGACGCCGGCGTCAATGCGCCGCCCGTCAGCTACGCCATCGACGGTCGCCAGTACGTCGCGGTCGCGGCCGGCGGCAACGCGCTGTTCGGCTTTCCGCAGGGCGATGCGCTCCACGTGTTCGCGCTGCCCCAGCCGGCTGTCGCAAGCGGGACCGGCCCCCGCTGAGCGACCCGCGCCGATATCGGTTAGATTGCGGGCCTCGACCGCCGGTGCGCCGGCACCCCACCGCCCGCAATGAAAGCCCTCGCCACCATCGCCAACGGCCTCGACGCCCGCATGCTGCGCGACGTGCTCGCCCTCGAAGGGCTGCACGTCAAGCTCGCCGCAGCCAGCGCTGACGCGCGGCAGGGCGGGGCGGTCACGCTGCTGATCGAGGACGACGAGTTCGCGCGTGGTCAGGCGCTGCTCGCGCGCTGGATGGCGGAACACCCGGCGCCCGCGCCCGATACCGCTCCACCTCCGCGCGCTGAATGAAGTCGGTCGGCGCGGCATGGCGGCGGCGCGTCGTCGCCGTCATCCTGCTGTTGCTGGCCGCACTGTGGCTGTTCGACCGGATTTTTCCGCCGCCGCTGCCGTCAGGCAACGACGGCTTCATCGTGCTGGCCCGCGACGGCAGCCCGCTGCGCGCCTGGCCCGGCAGCGACGGAGCCTGGCGCTATCCGGTCACCCCAGCCGAAGTGTCGCCGCGCTACATCGAAGCGTTGCTCGGCTATGAAGACCGCTGGTTCCGCTGGCACCCGGGCGTCAATCCGGCCTCGCTCGCGCGTGCCGCGTGGCAGTGGGCCACGACCGGCCGCATCGTGTCCGGCGGCTCGACGCTCACCATGCAGGTCGCGCGCATCCTCGAACCGGTGCCGCGCACGCCGCGTGGCAAGCTGCGCCAGATCGTGCGTGCGCTGCAGCTGGAATGGCGGCTGTCCAAGGACGACATCCTGACGCTCTACCTCAATCACGCGCCGATGGGCGGCATCGTCGAAGGGGTGGAGATGGCCAGCCGTGCCTATCTGGGCAAGCCGTCGCGCGATCTCAGTCACGCCGAAGCGGCGCTGCTCGCCACGCTGCCGCGCGCGCCCAGCCGACTGCGTCCGGACCGCGCGCCGCAGGCGGCACAGGCCGCGCGCGACCGCGTGCTGGCGCGGCTGGAACGCTTCGGCATCTGGTCGCCGGCGGTGGTGGCCGATGCGCGCATCGAGCCGGTGATCGCGCAGAAGCTGCAGGGCGCCTGGCTGGCGCCGCTGGCCGCCGAGCGCCTGCGCAGTCGCGCACGCAAGGCCGGCGCCGCCGGTCTCACCCGCGTCGCCAGCACACTGGACCGCGAACTGCAGACCACGGTCGAGCGCCTGCTGGCCGACCGTGCGAGCGTGCTGCCGCCGCGCGTGTCCATCGCTGCGCTGGTGCTGGATGCGGCGACGCTGGAGGTGCGCGCCTACGCCGGCTCGGCCGACTTCAGCGACAACGCGCGCGGCGCTCACGTCGACATGGTGCGCGGCGTGCGCTCGCCCGGCTCGGCGCTCAAGCCCTTCCTGTACGCGATGGCGCTGGACGACGGCCTGATCCACTCCGAAAGCCTGCTGATCGACGCGCCGCAGGCCTTCGGCGGCTACCAGCCCGGCAACTTCCAGGCGGACTTTTCCGGGCCGGTCAGCGTGTCCGAGGCGCTGCAACGATCGCTCAACGTGCCGGCGGTCGACCTGCTGGACCAGATCGGCCCAGCGCGTTTCGCCGCCCGGCTGACGGAGGGCGGCATCAAGCCGCGTATCGCGACTGGCGAACAGCACAACCTCAGCCTCATCCTCGGCGGCGCCGGCGTCACGCTGGAAGAACTGGTCGGTGGTTACCGCGCGCTCGCCGCCGGCGGTCTGGCCGGCAGGCCGCGGCTGACGCCGGACGCTCCGGTCGAGGAAACGCGGCTGATGAGCGAGGGTGCGGCCTGGATCGTGCGCGACATCCTCGAAGGCGGCGGCCACCCGGATCGGCCTTTCGTCGAGAGCGGGGGTGCGGCACCGCTGGCGTGGAAAACCGGCACCAGCTTCGGCTTCCGCGACGCCTGGGCGGTCGGCGTGTCCGGCCGCTACGCGCTGGGCGTGTGGCTGGGCCGGCCGGACGGCACGCCCAACCCCGGCTTTTTCGGCGCCAACGTGGCCGCGCCCTTGCTGAAGGACATCGCCGCGGCACTGCCGCGCGACGCCTTGCCCCCGCGCGACCGTCCGGCCACGGTGCAGCCGGTCGACATCTGCTGGCCCCTGGGCACGGCGGCGGCCGAAACGCCCGCGCCGCTGTGCCACCGACGCCGTGCCGCCTGGTCGCTGGCCGGCGCCGTGCCGCCCACCCGGCCGGACCGCATCGACGGCAGCAGCCTGCGCCAGACCCTCTGGATCGATCCGGCCAGCGGCCTGCGCACCGTGCCCGGCTGCGGCCACGGCCAGCCGCGTGATACCGCTCGCTGGCCCACGCTGCTGCAACCCTGGCTGGCCGGCTGGCTGCCCGCCGACCAGCGCATCCCCGACTGGCAGCCCGGCTGCGCCCCGACCGGCGGCACGCCCGCCGCCACGTTGCGCATCGTCGGCCTGAACGAAGCCAGCCGCCTGCGCCCGGCCCCGCACCAGCGCCACGTATCGCTGCAACTTGCCGTGCGCGGCGCGCAGGGGCCGGTGTACTGGCTGCTGGACGGGAAGAGGGTGATGCCGGACGCGGGTGGCAAGCTGCTGATGAACGAGGCGGGTGCGCACCGGCTGACCGTGCTGGACGAAGCGGGGCGGCATCATAGCGTCCGCTTCACGGTTGACGCGCCGCCGGGCATCTAGCCGGAACGAAGGAGCGCTTCCGCCGACGGCGGGCCGCGTGGCACCTGCTCTTGCGAGGGGCCGGCAGTGTTCCGTTCCTGACATTCCAACGGGCAAGGTCTGCGCGTACGGTGACGATGTGGTCCGATTCGGCGATGCCGCGCCGTGTCGCCTTGACCCGCGCGCTGGACGCCGTGAGCATGCAGTGCTCGGACGCGGTCACGCTGCGCTGACCGCCCATCGTTCTTCGCGCCACCGACTCCACGCTCGGCGGTCCCGTCTTTCGTTTCAACCTCCCATCCAATCAAGGAATAGCCATGACTCAAATTGTCGTCGATCACAACCCGACCGAAGAGAAGCTGAAGGCGCTGGGCGTGTCCAGCTGGTCGATCTGGGAAAAGGAAGTGTCGAAGTTCCCGCTCGACTTCTCGATGACCGAAAGCGCCTACCTGCTCGAAGGCGAGATCCACGTGACGCCGCAGGGTGGCGACAAGGTGGTGATCAAGGCCGGCGACTTCGTCGTGTTCCCGAAGGGCATGAAGTCGATGTGGGAAGTCGTGAAGCCGCTGCGCAAGCACTACAAGCACAGCTGAGCAAACCCGGCTGCGCAACGGAAGGGCCTTGATATTTCAAGGCCCTTTTTGTTTTGAAGGTGATTGGCTCCCGTGTGGTGGCGAAGTGCCACATAGTTGTCAGGTGCCGTGGATCGTTCAGGCGGATGATGCACTCATGTCCTGAACGCGGAGGGCGACTCTCCGGGTGCATCCGCTTGCGTCGCCCGCGTGTAGAGGATGGAACGAGACCGGTTGCTGTTCCGGTCAGTCTGCAGCTTTGGTCTGCGCCGTCGTCCGCCAGGGAGAACGGATTGAATCCATCGTTCAGCGCCGCGATGCCCTCCGTCGCCACGCACGACTTCGCGCAGGCGCTGTCGCCGGCTGACGACAGCGCCCGCTCCTTCGACCTGCTGGCGGAACTCGCGCGCGATCTGCGGCCGGGGGTGATTTTTCCCATCTGTTTCGACGCGCTGCTGTGCGTGCGGCAGACGCTGCGCGCGCCGGACGTGACGGCGCCGCAGCTGGCCGGTGCGGCGCGGGTCGATCCGCTGTTGTGTGCGCGGCTGTTGCGGCGAGCGAACCGCGGTCGGCGCGTCGCGCCAGTGACCGGCGTGCGCGATGCGCTGGCCAGGCTGGGCGCGGACCGGGCGCAGCGCGTGGCGCGTGCGGTGTCCTGTGGTCAGATCGGCTGTGCGCGCCAGCTTTCGCACGTCGATGAACTGTCGCGCCGGCTGTGGCTGCACACGCTGCGCACCGCCGCCGGTGCCTATGTGCTGGCGCGCCGGCTCACGTCGCTCGATCCGGACGAGGCGATGACGGCCGGGCTGCTGCACGACATCGGCGCCTTCTACCTGCTGGACCGCCTGGCCCGGCGTCCGTCGGCGGCGTTCGACGCGCAGGACATCAATGCGCTCATCCTCGAATGGCACGAAAGCGTGGGCGAATCGTTGCTGCAGTCGCTGGGCGTGCCCGAGGTGCTGATCGACGCGATGCGCGACCACGAACAGCCGCGCGCACGCACCGGCATGCCCCGCTCGCTGTCGGATCTGGTGTTCTCCGCCAGCGTGCTGGCCGGCGGAGCGACCGAGCTGTACGACGACCCGGTATGTCATGTGAGTCAGCGCCCGGCGCCGACGCGTGAGCGATTCGCCGGGCTGTTGCCGGAGATCGAACAGGTTTTCGGTGTGTTGCGACGCGGGGCGATGCAGGGATAGGGCGGGTTTCTTGTGGGAGCGGCCTTGGCCGCGACACGGCCGTCGCTGTCCGCAGGCTTCGATGCAGGCCGCTGTCGGGGTCAGAAGACCCCTCCCACAGAAACCCGGCTCCGGCAGCGATCAGGGAGCGCTTCTTGTGGGAGCGGCCTTGGCCGCGATGCGGCTGTCGCTGTCCGCAGGCTTCGCTGCAGATCAAGAATAAGCCCGCCTCGGGGATGCGGAGGCGGGCCTTTTTCATGCCGGCCGGACGACTTCAGGCGAGGTCGTAGCGGTCGGCGTTCATCACCTTGGTCCAGGCGGCGACGAAGTCGCGGACGAACTTTTCCCTGTTGTCGTCCTGTGCGTAGACCTCGGCGTAGGCGCGCAGGATGGAGTTCGAACCGAACACCAGATCGACGCGGGTGGCCGTCCATTTCACCTGACCGGTCTTGCGGTCGACGATTTCGTACAGATTGCTGCCGACCGGCTTCCAGCGGTAGGCCATGTCGGTCAGATTGACGAAGAAGTCGTTCGTCAGCGCGCCGACGCGGTCGGTGAATACACCGTGCGGGCTGCCGCCGTGATTGGCACCCAGCACGCGCAGACCGCCGATAAGCGCGGTCATCTCGGGGGCAGTGAGGCCGAGGAGCTGGGTGCGGTCGAGCAGCAGTTCTTCCGGCTTCACCACATAGTCGCGCGGTTGCCGGTTGCGGTAGCCGTCGGCGGCCGGCTCCAGCACTTCGAAGGATTCGACGTCGGTCTGCGCCTGCGTGGCGTCGCCGCGGCCCGGCGCGAAGGGCACGTCGACCTTGATGCCGGCCGCCTTGATCGCCAGTTCGACGCCGACATTGCCGGCCAGCACGATGACGTCGGCGACGCTGGCGCCGGTGTCGGAAGCGATGCGTTCGTACACCGGCAGCACCCGGGCCAGGCGGGCCGGTTCATTGGCTTCCCAGTCCTTCTGCGGCGCGAGGCGGATGCGTGCGCCGTTGGCGCCGCCGCGGAAGTCGGAGCCGCGGAAGGTGCGGGCGCTGTCCCAGGCTGTGGCGACCATGTCGCCGATGCTCAGGCCGGCGGCGGCGATCTTCGCCTTGACCGCGGCGACATCGTAGTCGGTGCGACCGGCGGGTACCGGATCCTGCCAGATCAGGTCTTCGGACGGCACCTGCGGGCCGATGTAGCGCGCCTTCGGGCCCATGTCGCGGTGGGTGAGCTTGAACCAGGCGCGGGCGAACACTTCGCTGAAGTAGGCCGGGTCGGCGTGGAAGCGTTCGGAAATCTTCCGGTAGGCCGGGTCCATCTTCATCGCCATGTCGGCGTCGGTCATGATGGGGTTGCGGCGGACGGACGGGTCTTCGGCGTCGACCGGCTTGTCTTCCTCGCGGATGTTGACCGGTTCCCATTGCCACGCGCCGGCCGGGCTCTTCCTCAGTTCCCAGTCGTAACCAAGGAGCAGCTTGAAGTAGCCGTCGTCCCACTTGGTCGGGTTCGTGGTCCAGGCGCCTTCGAGGCCGCTGGTGACCGCCTGATTGCCGACGCCGCGCGTGCTGTGGTTCATCCAGCCGAAACCCTGTTCCTCGATCGGCGCGCCTTCGGGCGAGGGGCCGAGCAGGGCGGCATCGCCATTGCCGTGCGCTTTGCCCACGGTGTGGCCACCGGCGGTGAGCGCCACGGTTTCCTCGTCGTCCATCGCCATGCGGGCAAAGGTGACGCGTACATCGTGGGCGGTTTTCAGCGGATCCGGCTGGCCGTCCACGCCTTCCGGGTTCACGTAGATCAGACCCATCATCACCGCGGCCAGCGGATTGGCGAGGTCGCGTTCGCCCGAGTAGCGGCTGTGCGGGTTGTCCGACTTGGCCAGCCATTCCTTTTCCGAACCCCAGTAGATGTCTTTTTCCGGGTGCCAGATGTCCTCGCGGCCGAAGGCGAAGCCGTAGGTCTTGAGGCCCATCGATTCATAGGCCACGGTGCCGGCGTACAGGATGAGGTCGGCCCAGGACAGCTTGTTGCCGTACTTCTTCTTGATCGGCCACAGCAGGCGACGGGCCTTGTCGAGGTTGCCATTGTCGGGCCAAGAGTTGAGCGGTGCGAAACGCTGGTTGCCGGTGCCGCCGCCGCCGCGGCCGTCGGCCACGCGGTAGGTACCGGCGGCATGCCAGGCCATCCGTATCATCAGGCCACCGTAGTGACCCCAGTCGGCCGGCCACCAGTCCTGACTTTCGGTCATCAGCGCGGTCACGTCCTTGCGCAGCGCTTCGAAATCGAGCTTCTTCACCTCTTCCCGGTAGTTGAAGCCTTCGCCCATCGGATTGGTCTTGCGGTCGTGCTGGTGAAGGATGTCCAGGTTCAGCCCCTCGGGCCACCACTCCATCACGTTGATGCGGCCGTTGGTCGCACCGCCGTGCATGACCGGGCATTTGCCGATCGTGTTCTGGTCTCTCGTGTTCACATCGCTCTCCTTGTTCTTCGGAACGCCGGCGCGATGCTTCGGGCCGGTGTCAGGTAAGCGCCCGGAACAACTTTCGCGGGCAGTTCGTGGTGCAACGGAGGTGCGGGGGGAGCAACGCCCCGCCATCAGCCCTGCATGCTCTGTTTTTCTGTGTGCTTGATCGTGATGCTGCGTCGACCGTGCAGAACGGATTCTGCGTCGCCGCCCGCAGTGCCGTGATCGTTATTTTCTTTATATTTAGACCAAGTCTAAAAGATCATCCAAGGTGCAGTGCGACATGGGCGTCAAGGGCTGACAGGACGTTCGATTTCGCATCGGCGATCCATGCGGCAGGCGCGCGATCGAAATGTTCCCGTGGTCCCGCCAATCAACGCCAGCGGCCAGCGCCGGCCGCGTCGTGGCCAAGGCCGCTCCCACAAGGGAGGCGCCCGATCCGCGGCCGGAGCTCGGGCGGGGTTCTGTGGGAGGGGTCTTGACCCCGACAGCTGCCTGCATCGAAGCCTGAGGACCGCAGCAGCCGAGTCGCGGCCAAGGCCGCTCCCACGGGGCCGGGCGCCAGACCCGCGGCCGGAGCCAAGGTTTGTGGGAGACGGTCTTTTGACCCTGACCGTCGCGTCGAACTAGAACGGCGAGTCGGCGTGGGCGAGGCGAACGTCGATGTTCGCCCAGGCCGCGATCTGCGGCAGATGCGGGTCGACGATGCCCTGTGCGGCCAGTGCCGGGAGATCGCCTTCCGGCAGGGCACAGGACTTCACCAGCAGCACGGCCGGGCTGCCGATGCGGGCAGCAAGCCAGACGGCGATGCTGTCGGAGGTGACCGTCCAGTCTCGCGGGATGTCGGTGCTGAGGTCGAGACGACGGGAAGGCAGCCACACTGGCGTGCGGCCAGCCGCGCAGTGATCGACCAGCGCGTCGACGTCGTCGCAGGCGACCAGTGCCGGGAACAGGTCGCACAGCATGAGCCCACACTGGTCCATCGCGCGCAGCGCCATGCGGTGAGCCGCGTCGTCGGAAAAGCGCCAGTGCGTCTGGGCGTCGCGTACGGCGTCGGCATACGGCCCGCCGCCGGGCACGATGACGGCGCTGCCCGCGGCGTCTCCGGCCAGACGATTGCACCAGCGTTGCAGTCGTCCGTCATGCGGGTCGGACAACAGGCTGCCGCCGAGCTTGATCACCACCGGTGCGCGGGTCACGGCTTGTCGTGGCGGTCGATGCGGCGGTCCAGCACCTGGCCAAGCAGGCGCAGCGCCAGCAGATAGACGATGGCCGACGCGAGCATCTGCGCACCGCCGCCGGTCAACGTCTTGAACGGCGCGTAAAGCAGGCCGAAGGCGACGACGCCGACCAGATGGATGACGGCGGACGGTTTCATCGCCCACCCTCGGCCAGCAAGGCCACGGCGGCCGCGGGTGCGCAGGTGGTGGCTTCGTCCGCGCAGTCGGGCGCGAGATCGGCCAGCAGCTCACCCAGCGTGACGGCCGGGCGACCGAGCGCGCGGGCGAGACGGGCGGCGACGAAGCGGCCGGCGCCGGCGCAGACCACCGGTGCGTCGGGTGCGAGTGCGGCGATGCCGGGCAGGGCGCTGCAGGCGTCCACCAGCGCGTCAAGTTGAGCCTCGGCGAAAGCCGATGCGAGTGCGCGCCAGTCGTCCATCGAGCCTTCGGCGAGATCGCGACCTATCATGCGCGCCAGCCGGCGGGCGCTGGCCTCCGCCGTCTTGGCGCCGCCGTCGGCCGCCGGGTACTGGTCGGCGTGCTCCGGCAGCGCCCCGAGCAGGCGCCACACGTCCGCCGTGGTGGCGAAGTACTCGGCCATCAGCCGGTGGCGCCGGCCTCTGAAGTCGACCGCCGGCGCCAGCGCCATCAGCGGCGTGCGGACGACGCCGGCATAGACCAGCTCGCCGCTGATCAGCCGGTCGGCGTCGGAGCGGCTGGTCGTGGCGACGCCGCCATCGATGACGATGAGGTCGCTGGTGGTGCTGCCGACGTCGGCCAGCAGCGCCTGCGGCAGACGGGTGGCGATCCACGCCGCGGTGGCGAGCCAGTTGGCCGAGGCGATGTCGTCGGCGCGCACGCGCGCGTCATCGACCTGCGCCCAGCCGGCGCGACCGGCGTACAGCGAGATGTCGCCGGCCACTGCCGTGCGCATGCGTTGCGCAATGCCGGCCACGCCGTCGGCGCGGGTGTCAAACAGGTCGGTCATTTCGCCGGTCATCGTGATCGCGTGACGCGGCGCGGCACCCAGTGCGGCCAGCGCGTTGGCCACGGCGGCGTCGAGCTTGTCCAGCCCCTGCCACAGCGGGCAGGCCACCTGCACCATGCCGCTCACCCGGCCGTCGTCGATGCGCGCGGCCTTCACGTGAGCGCCGCCGATGTCCCAGCCGATCAGCGCGGCGTCAGACGGTTTCTTCATGGGCTTCAAGGGTCAGGGTGTGCGGACGCGGAGCGTCGGTCGACGGCAGCGTGCCATCGCGTGCCGCGCTCAGCGTGGCGGCGACCAGATTGAGGCCGATCGCTGCGCGCAGCGCACAGGCCGAGGTACTCATGCGCGGATTGATTTCGACCACGACCGGGCCGTCTTCCGTTTCGATGAAATCGACGCCGACCGGCCCGAGCAGGCCGGGCACGGCGGCGGCGATGCGCTGTGCGAGCGCAGCGTGCTGTGGCGTGGCGTCGACGGCGCCGACGGCGAGCGCTGAGAGGCGCACGCGTTCGCCGCGGTGTTCGAGCACTTGCCGGTTTACCGACAGCAGGGCGGCGCGGCCGCGCGCGCACAGCAGGTTCATGCTGCGCGCCTCGCCGTCCAGCCAGGGCTGGGCGATGTGATGCGGCCCGGCCGCCCGCAGCGCGCGGGCGGCGGCAGCGCGGTCGACCAGGCATTGCAGGCCGTCGCAACCGGCGCCGTCGTCCGGCTTCACCACCCACGCGCCGAGAATGTCCGGCAGCGCATCGGCGTCGCTGTAGTGCGGCAGCACGGCGACGCCGGCCTCGGCCAGCACGCGCGCGGTGCGCGATTTCGACGTGGCGACACGGCAACTCGCGGCGTCGCAGCCGAGCAGGCGGCTGCCGCTCGCTTCGACGCGGGCCGCTAGCGTGACCAGCAGATCGCCGGTTTCCGGCGCGACGATGAGCGCCGCGTCGGCAGCGGCCAGTGCGGCGTCGAAGGCCGTGTCGAACGCGCCGGCCTCGTTGGCCACTGCAATCGAGTCAGGCAGCGGCGCTTCGAGCCGGGCGTCGTGCAGCGTCACCAGTTCGGCGCCAGCGATGTCGGCGGCGTCGCGCAGAAGCGCATCGCGCATCAGGCGGCCTTCGCGCGCGAGCGAGCCGGGCAGCGGCTGGCCGGCCAGACCGCCGCCGGTGATAAACTCGAACACGAAAATTCGTTGATTCATATAAGGTTTTCTGTGCCTGAACTGATACCCGTGATCGACCTGATGCAAGGTCGGGTGGTGCACGCGCGCCGTGGCGACCGGCAAGCTTACCAGCCGCTGCGCTCGCGTCTGGTCGAGGGCTGCGCGCCAGCCGAAGTGGTCGATGCGCTGCTCGCGGCGACCGCCGCCCGCCATATGTACATTGCCGACCTCGACGCCATCCGCCGGCTGGGCGGCGATCACGCGGCCGTGATCGCCGCACTGGCCAAGCGTCATCCACAGGTCGAGTTCTGGGTGGACGGTGGTTTTGCCGATGCCGACGCCGCGCTGGCGCTGCACCGCGCAACCGGCGCGACACCCGTGCTGGGCAGCGAAAGCCTGACCGACCCCGATGCGTTGGCGAAGCTGTCGGCGGCGGGCGTGCCGGCGCTTCTGTCGCTCGACTATCGCGGCGGCGTGCCGCTCGGCGCCGACTGGGCACACGCGCCGGGATTCTGGCCGGCGCGGTTGATCGCGATGGAACTGGCGCGTGTCGGCTCGGAAGCCGGGCCGGAGCTGGCGCTGATCGACCGCCTGCGCGCCCGGCGCCCGGACGTCGCGGTGATTGCCGCCGGTGGCGTGCGCGACGCGGCCGACCTGGCGGCGCTGGACGCCGCCGGCGTACCGGCCGTGCTGGTGGCGAGCGCTCTGCACGACGGCCGGCTCGCGGGCTGCTGAGGCTGCGTGCTGCGGTGCGGAACTGGCGGTGTTTGAAACGCCACGATTTTTTACCGACAGATCAATCGCAAGGAGTAGATTGCATTTCGATAAAGCACGGCTTGATCACGGGCAGATCCGGCGCGGCGTGAACAGCTCAGGGAAATGAAAGCCCGCCGAATGGCGGTCCGGATCGCTTGCATGGGTCCGACATGACGAACTGGCAAGAAAATGCCATACGTATCGACAGACGACAGCCCGGAATTGCTTTCGACGCATGCGGCCGGTCCGCGCGAACGTCGGCTGGTCAGTCTCGTCGTCATATTTTCGCTGCTGCTTTTTGCAATCAGCGTGCCCTACGCGAAAATGCCTTTGCCACATATTCCGGCATTTGTCGCGGTCTACGATTCCGCATTGTTCGTCGTCTATCTGGTCACCGCCGTACTGCTTTACGGGCATGGCGTGACGCTGCGCTCAAGCGCCATGTTCCTGCTGGCGGACGGCTTTCTCTATGCCTCGGCGATGATCGCGCCGCATCTGCTCACCTATCCAGATGTGTTCTCGGCGGAAGGATTGCTCGGCGCGAATCACCAGACCACCGCCTGGATATTCCAGTTCTGGCATGTCGGATTTCCGCTGTGCGTGATCGGCTATTCATTGATGATGCCGAAAGAATGCAGCAAGGGTCCCGGAATACGCTCGATATTCGGCAGCGCGGGTCGACATGTGTCATGCACGTTGCTGCTGGCCGTATTATCCACGCTGCTGGCGATACACGGCACGAATGTATTGCCGGACATCATGAAAGGGACATTCGGATATACCCACCGAATGTTCTGGATCGTGTCCGCAATATGGATTCTGAATGGCTTTGCGCTGTATGTGCTGTGGCGCAAGACACCACGCGCCGCGCTCGATCTGTGGCTCATCGTCACCATGGTGGCCTGGCTGCTGGAGGTGGCGCTGGTGGCCGTGTTCAACGCCGGGCGCTACGATCTCGGCTTCTACGTCGGGCGCGTCCACGGGCTGCTGGCGGCCAGTATGGTGCTGGTCGCGCTGGTGATCGAGAACGGGCGCCTGTACGCCCATCTCGGCCGTGCGCATGAGCGGGTGAGGCTGAAGGCTTCGGAACTCGAACGCCTGAATGCGACCGATGCGCTGACCGGTATCGCCAATCGCCGGGTGTTCGGCGAAACGCTGGGTCGCGAATGGCATCGCAGTTTGCGCAGCGGCCGGCCGCTGTCGCTACTGATGCTGGATGTCGATCATTTCAAGCCCTACAACGACACGCACGGTCACCTCGGCGGCGACGACTGCCTGCGCGGTGTGGCGCAGGCGCTGGCGTCCTGTACGCGGCGCGCCTCCGATCTGGTGGCGCGCTACGGCGGCGAGGAGTTCGCCATCCTGCTGCCGGACACCGGCGAGTCGGACGCCTCGGCGGTGGCGCAGTCGGCCTGCCGCGCCGTGCTGTCGCTCGGCATTCCGCACGGCAAGTCGTCGGCGCACGACTGCGTAACGATCAGCGTCGGCGTCGCCACCTTCGTACCGCCGCCCGCCTTTGTCGGCAAGCTCGCCGGGCAACCGTCGTCGCTGATCGATGCGGCCGACCATGCTCTGTACGACGCCAAGCAGCAGGGCCGCAACCGCGTCGTCGTGCAGGTGCAGCCGGTGAGCTACCACACCAGCGGATTCACCCGGTAGTAGGACGACAGTTCGGCGTAGGCCTCGGGCAGCGCCGCGGCGAGATGCTGCGGGCGCTCGAAGAAGCTCTCTGTGGCAACGGCAAAGAACTCAGCCGGGCTGTAGGCCCCGTAGGGGTCGAGCACCGGCGGCTCGTGCGCCGCGACCTGCTGGTGCAGCATGGCGTAGGCGGCGCCCATCACCGCCGCCCAGCGCGCCACGCGCGCCGCACCGCGCAATGGCGGGGCACCGTTCGCCTCGCCGTTCTCCTGGTCGAGTTGGTGCGCGAATTCGTGAATGACGACGTTGTGCCCGTCGGTCGCGTCGGCGGCACCGGCCAGCACCGCGTCCCAGGCCAGCACCACCTGGCCGCGCGACGACGATTCGCCCAGATGCACGCGCCGCCAGGCGTGCTGCACGCCGGCGGCGTCGGTTTCGGTGCGGGCCACCGCGAAGGCGCCGGGATAGACCAGGATTTCGCGCAGCCCGGCGAAATAGTCGGTCGGTCGGTTCAGTATCAGCAGACAGGCCTGGGCGGCGATCAGCACCCGCACCTCGTCGGTGATCACCATGCCGTCGCAGCCGATGAAGCGCTTCTCCGCGACGAACACCTGGATGCGTCGGCGCAATTGCTGCTGCAGGTCAGGCGGCAGTGCGCGCCAGGCCGCCATGTTCTGCTGCAACAGACGGCGCCACGCGGCAGGGAATGGACGCGCCCGGATGCGGCGTCGGCGCAGCGCGGTACGCAGCGGATCGGCGAACAGCCACAGTGCGGCAGACAGCAGTACCGCGATCAGTGCCGCCAGTGCGAGGGTGGAGGTGAGCGGAGTCATCGTTTCCAGATCGGGGCAGCGGCGGTGGTTTCAAGCCGGGCAGATATCCTGCGTCGGCGCGGTCCGCTTCGATGCGCAGTCGGGGTCGGAAGACCCCTCCCACACAGCCGCTCCGGCACCGGCCACGGGTCGGGCGTACTCCCTGTGGGAGCGGCCTTGGCCGCGACGGGGCTGTTGCGGGCCGTCGGTTTTGATACAGGCTGGTTCGGGGGTCAGAAGACCCCTCCAGCAGGGAGGTATGGAGGCCGGTGCGTACGCGCCTTCTTCCGACCCCGACCGCTCGCCATCGCACACGCTCGACGACGTGCTACGGTGGGCGACCGTCATCGCCCCGGGCTCACCATGCATGCCGACTGGAACGCCTGCCACCCCGGGCAACTCGCCTGTACCGGCGCGCATTTCCTGCACGCCAAGGATTTCGTGTTCCGCAAGTGGTGCGAGCTGGCGGTCGAGCGCAATGTGGTGGTGCCGGTCGATCTGTCAGGTGCCTGCCGCTACGGCTCGCTGTTCATGAACCGCGTGTTCGGCGGTTCGCTGCGCGGCCATTTCCAGCACCAGTACAACTACATCGATCACCGTGTCGTCGATCTCAGTCACGACGCGGCGGACGTGGGCGCGATGACCCACCCCTATCTGCACGAGCCGGACTACTTCGAACTCGATTCACTGCAGGACTCGCTGGCCGGCTGCCTGCCGCGCGTCGACCGCTGGGTGCTCGAATTCCTGGCTGAGGTTGACGCGCGACAGCAGTGCCCGGCCGGCTCGGACCCGGCAGCGGTCGTGCTCAGAGCCTGACAGGCGTCGGCGGCGTGCCGCCGGTCAGCGCGGCTATCAGGTTGTCGGCGGCGAGGTCGGCCATGGCCTTGCGGGTGGCGCCGGTGGCGCTGGCGATGTGCGGCGTCAGCACGATGTTGGGGACTTCGAGCAGTCCCGGATTCAGCTTCGGTTCGCCTTCATAGACGTCGAGCGCGGCGGCACCGATGCGGCCGCTGCGCAGCGCCTCCACCAGCGCGGCGTCGTCAACCACGCCGCCGCGCGCGATATTGGTCAGCGTGGCGCTCGGCTTCATCAGCGCCAGTTCGGCGGCGCCGATGGCGTGGTGCACGGCCGGCGAATAGGGCACGACCAGCAGCAGGTGGTCGGCTTCGCGCAGCAGCGTGTCCTTGTCCACCCAGCGTGCGCGGAGCGGGGTTTCGATGGCGGCCGGGAGCGGGCTGCGGTTGTGGTAGATCACCTTCATGCCGAAGCCGAAGGCGCCGCGGCGGGCGATCGCCTGGCCGATGCGGCCCATGCCGAAGATGCCCAGCGTCTTGCCGTAGACGTCGACGCCATTCATCAGCGTGTAGGTCCAGTGCGTCCACCGGCCGTCGCGCAGGAAGCGTTCGCTTTCGGTGACGCGACGGGCGGCCGCCATCATCAGCGCGAAGCCGAAGTCGGCGGTCGATTCGGTCAGCACGTCCGGCGTGTTGCTGACCAGGATGCCGCGCGCCGTGCAGGCGGCGACGTCGATGTTGTTGTAGCCGACCGCCATCGTGCATACCGCGCGCAGGCCGGGGCAGGCGTCGAGCAGTGCGGCGTCGATTTTCTCGTTGGCAGTGATGAAGGCGCCGGCCTTGCCCTGCAGCCGCGCGATCAGTTCGGGCTGCGTGAACACGCGGTCTTCCTGGTTGGCGTCGACGTCGAAATGCTGCGACAGACGGTCTATCAGTTCAGGCAGGACATAGCGGGCGACGAGAATCGAGGGGCGGCTCAAGACAGGCTCCGGTGATGTGCAGGAGCGCCGAATCTAGCGCGCGGCCCGCCGTCAGGCGAGCCGCAGCGCACAAGTGTTACGCGGCACGCGGCAGCACAGTTGCCGCGCGCCGGCGGCTTACCAGGGCAGCGCTTCGCCCATGTGGAAGAAGCCGCCGGTCGGGCCGTCGGCCGGCAGCGTGGCCAGCTGCACGCTGGTCTTGCCGCCGTCGGCGATGTCCATCGGCGCGTTCGGGCCGCCCATGTCTGTCTTCACCCAGCCCGGGTGGGCGGAGTTCACCTTGATCGGCGTGCCGGCCAGTTCGGCCGCCAGGTGCACGGTGTAGGCGTTCAGCGCGGTCTTCGACGCGTTGTAGGCCACTTCCTTGGCCGGCGCGATCGGCGAGTCCGGCGCGCAGTGCGTGCCGAGCGAACCGAGGATGGACGACAGATTCACGATGCGGCCGGCCGGTGCCTGGCGGATCAGCGGCAGCAGGATCTGCGTCAGTTCGATCACCGCGAAGAAGTTCACGTCGAAGGTGCGGCGCAGGACGTCCTGCGACACCGTGCTGGCGTTCGGCGCGAAGAAATCGCCGAGCGCGATGCCGGCGTTGTTCACCAGGATGTCGAGCCGGCCGTACTGGCTGGCGAAGTGGTCGTACACCGCCTGGAAGGTCGACGGCTTGGTCGCGTCGAAGCCGATGGCCGAGGCGGTGATGCCTTCGTTGCGGAGGGCGGCGACGGCTTCTTCGCCCTTCTCCGGATCGCGCACGCCGATCACCACTTCAATGCCGAGGCGGCCAAGACCGCGCGCGGTTTCGAGGCCGATGCCACGGTTGCCACCGGTGATGAAGGCGACTTTCTGTTGCGTGTTCATGCTCTAGCTCCTCAGGGATTGCGGGCGTGCAGGGGCTGGTCCGGCCCTGCGTCGGAAATGTCTGCGGGCATGCGGCTGTCCCAGCCGCCGCCCAATGCACGGATAAGACCGACCGCGGCGCGCGCGCGTTCGCCTTCGAGCTGCGAGGCGACACGTCGCTGCAGCAGCACGCTGCGGTCGGCATCGATCACGTCGAGCTGGCTGACCGATCCTTCGCGGTACTGGATCTGCGACAGCTGCGCGGCGCGCGCGGCGGCGCGTACTGCTTCGTCCTGCGTGCGCGTCTGTTCCGCCAGGATGCGCAGGCCGGCCAGGTTGTCCTCGACCTCGCGGAAGGCGGACAGCACCGTCTGACGGTAGGCGGCGACTTCTTCGTCGTAGACGGCGCGGGCGCGTTCCAGCCCGGCTTCGCGCGCGCCGCCGTCGAAGATCGGCAGCGTCAGCGCGGTGCCGACCAGCGGCCCGAGCACGAAGCTGCGCGTGCTCCACTGGAACAGATTGCCCAGTTCGGACGACTCGTAGCCGAGTGCGCCGGTCATGTTCAGGCGCGGAAACCAGGCCGCCTGCGCGATGCCGACGCGGGCGTTGGCCGCGGCCATCGCGCGTTCGGCGGCGGCGATGTCGGGTCGCCGTTCGAGCAGTGCCGAAGGCAGGCCCGGCGGGATGTCGAGCGTGACCCGTTCGAGCGGCTGCGGCTCGAGCGCGAAGTCCGCCGGTGCGCGGCCCAGCAGCAGCGCCAGTGCGTGTTCCGCGTTGGCGCGACGGCGCGACACGCCGAAGGACTCGGACTGCGCCGACGCCAGTTCGGTCTTTGCGCGCGCCAGTTCCAGCTCGCTCACGTCGCCCTCGTCGAAGCGCCGCTGCACCAGGCGCAGCGTTTCGGTGCGTAGCTGCACGGTGCCGGTGTAGAGCGCCTGTTCGGCGTCCAGCTCGCGGATCAGGAAATAGGTCTGTGCGACGTCGGCCTGTAGCGCGAGCTGCAGCGAGCGGAACAGCGCCTCGCGCTGCTGTGCGGTGGCGCTGGCCGCATCGACGCCGGCGGCGACGCGGCCGAACAGGTCGACCTCGTAGGCGACGGTGGCCTGCGCGCGCCACAGCGTGAGGGCGCGACCGTCCGCGCTGTCGTCGAGCCCCTGTGCCGCTGGTGACTGCCGTTGCCGCGTCGGCCCGAAACCGGCGCCGACCTGCGGCGATTGCTGTGAACGGGCGTCGCGCACCAAGGCACGAGACTGGGCGAGGCGTGCGGCGGCGGCCTTCAGGTCCTGGTTGGCGTCCATCGCCTGGGCGACCAGCGTGTTCAGGCGACCGTCGCCGAACACCGTCCACCACTCGCCGCGCGCCAGTTCTTCCGACGGCCGGGCCGGCTTCCAGTCCTTGTTGCCGGACGGCACTTCCTTGAAGGCCTGCGGCGTATCGACCGCCGGGCGTTCGTAGGTCTGCATGACCGAGCAGCCGGCCAGTACCAGCAGACTGGACAGCAGCACGGCGCCGGTCCGCAGCGAGCGGTAGGCCGTTGTGTGAGCGAGCGTGCTCGCGATGGCGGCCTTCGGCTTGGCGTCGGCCGTGTTCAATGATGTGTTCATGTCCATGCTCCGGGTCAGTGGGCGACGGCTGCGACATCGGGCAGCGGCGTGTGGCCGGCGTGGGTGAGGCGCTTGCCCGAGGCCTTGCGCAGCAGCACGTAGAACACCGGGGTCAGGAAGAGGCCGAAGAAGGTGACGCCCAGCATGCCGGAGAACACCGCCACGCCCATGGCATGACGCATTTCCGAACCGGCGCCGCTCGACGTGACCAGCGGCACCACACCCATGATGAAAGCGATCGATGTCATCAGGATCGGGCGCAACCGCAGCCGGCTGGCTTCGATCGCCGCCTCGACGATGCCGCGTCCGCGCAGTTCCAGTTCGCGGGCGAATTCGACGATCAGGATGGCGTTCTTCGCCGACAGCCCGACCAGCACCATCAGGCCGATCTGCGTGAAGATGTTGTTGTCGCCGGCGGTGAGCCAGACACCGGTCAGCGCGGCCAGGATGCTCATCGGCACGATCAGGATGACGGCCAGCGGCAGCGTCAGGCTTTCGTACTGCGCGGCGAGCACCAGGAACACCAGCAGCACGCTGATCGGGAACACCCAGACACCGGCGTTGCCGGCCAGGATCTTCTGGTAGATCAGGTCCGTCCATTCGTACTTGACGCCGCGCGGCAGCACTTCGTCGGCGATGCGCTCGGCCGCGGCCTGCGCCTGGTCGGACGAATAGCCGGGCGCCGGGCCGCCGTTGATGTCGGCCGAGGTGTAGCCGTTGTAGCGCACCACCATTTCCGGGCCGAAGCTCTGCTTCACCTTGACCAGCGAGGACAGCGGCACCATGTCGCCATTCGCGTTGCGCGTCTTCAGCGCCAGGATGTCGGCGGCTTCGGCGCGGAAGGGCGCGTCGGCCTGGGCACGCACCTGATAGACGCGGCCGAAGCGGTTGAAGTCATTCACGTAGAGCGAGCCGAGGTAGATCTGCATGGTGTCGAACACGTCGGTGATCGGTACGCCGAGCTGCTTGGCCTTCACGCGGTCGAGATCGACGTCGAGCTGCGGCACGTTGATCTGATAGCTGGAGAAGGTCGGGCCCAGTTCCGGCGCCTTGGCGGCGGCAGCGATGAAGGCCTCCTTGGCCGCTTCCAGTTCGGCATAGCCGAGCGCGCCACGGTCCTGCAACTGCAGCTTGAAGCCGCCCAGCGTGCCCAGGCCCATGACCGGCGGCGGCGGGAACACCGCGATGTAGGCGTCCTTGATGTCGGCGAACTTGGCGTTCAGCGACGCGGCGATCGCACCGGCCGACAGCTCCGGGCTCTTGCGCTCGTCGAAAGGCTTCAGCGTCGCGAACACGATGCCGGCGCTGGAGCTGTTGGTGAAGCCGTTGATCGACAACCCAGGGAAGGCGACCGCGTTCTCGACGCCCGGCTGGGCGAGCGCGATCTCGCCCATGCGGCGGATCACATCTTCCGTGCGGTCGATGGACGCGCCGGCCGGCAGCTGGGTGAAGCTGATCAGGTACTGCTTGTCCTGCGCCGGCACGAAGCCGCCCGGCACCAGATAGGACAGGCCGACCGTCGCGCCGAGCAGCACGGCATACACGCCCATGGCCGCGCCCTTGCGCTGGATCATGCCGCTGACGCCGCGCCCGTAGCTTTCCGAACTGCGATTGAAGAAGCGGTTGAAGCGCGCGAAAAAGCCGCCGAACACGGCATTCATCGCCCGCGTCAGCGCATCCGGCTTGGCGTCGTGACCCTTCAGCAGCATGGCCGCCAGTGCCGGCGACAGCGTCAGCGAGTTGAAGGCGGAGATCACCGTCGAGATGGCGATGGTCATCGCGAACTGCTTGTAGAACTGGCCGGTCAGGCCGGTCATGAAGGCCAGCGGCACGAACACGGCGACCAGCGTCAGCGCGATGGCGATGATGGGGCCGCTCACTTCCTGCATCGCGCGGTAGGTCGCTTCGCGCGCCGACAGCCCCTCGGCGATGTTGCGCTCGACGTTCTCGACCACCACGATGGCGTCATCGACCACGATGCCGATGGCCAGCACCATGCCGAACAGCGACAGCGCGTTGATCGAGTAACCGAAGCCCAGCATCAGCGAGAAGGTGCCGACGATGGACACCGGCACCGCCAGCAGCGGAATGATGGAGGCGCGCCAGGTCTGCAGGAACACGATGACCACCAGCACCACCAGCGCGATCGCTTCGAGCAGCGTCACGATGACCGCCTTGATCGACGCGCGCACGAACTGCGTCGGGTCATAGACGATGCGGTATTCGACCGAGGGCGGGAAATCCTTGGAAAGCTCGGCCATGGTTTCGCGCACCGCCGCCGACACGTCGAGCGCGTTGGCGCCCGGTGCCTGGCGGATCGGCAGCGCCACCGCCGGCTTGTTGTCGAGCAGCGAGCGCAGGCCGTATTCCGACGCCGCCAGCTCGACCCGTGCGACATCGGCCAGCCGTGTGATGCTGCCGTCGGGCGAGGACTTCAGGATGATGTCCGAGAACTCCTCGACCGTCTGCAGCCGGCCCTGCGCGTTGACGGAGAGCTGCAGCGGCACGTCGGCCGCGTTCGGCGAGGCGCCGATGACGCCGGCCGCCACCTGCACGTTCTGTTCGCGGATCGCGCGCACCACGTCGCTGGCCGTCATGTTGCGCTGGGCCACCTTCTGCGGGTCCAGCCACACGCGCATCGCGTAGTTGCCGGAGCCGAAAAGGCCGACCTCACCGACGCCCTTGATGCGCGCCAGGCGGTCCTTCACGTTGATGACGGCGTAGTTGCGCAGATAGGTGGTGTCGTAGCGGTTATCCGGCGAAATCAGGTGCACCACCATGGTCAGCGTGGGCGAGCTCTTGAGCGTGGTCACGCCGAGTCGCTGCACGTCTTCCGGCAGCCGCGGCATCGCCTGCGACACGCGGTTCTGCACCAGCTGCTGTGCCTTGTCCGGGTCCATGCCGAGGTTGAAGTACACGGTCAGCGTCAGGTTGCCGTCGCTGTTCGCCTGCGACTGCATGTACAGCATGTCCTCGACGCCGTTGATCGCCTCTTCCAGCGGCGACGCCACGGTTTCGGCGATCACCTTGGGGTTGGCGCCCGGGAACTGGGCGCGCACGACGACCGATGGGGGCACCACTTCCGGATACTCGGAAATGGGCAGCTGGAACAGCGACAGCGCGCCGGCCAGCAGGATGAGCACCGACAGCACGCCGGCGAAGATGGGCCGGTCGATGAAGAATCTGGAAATGTTCATGGCATCAGGCCTTCACGTTCGGAGCACGCCGGGCCGGTTGCGCGGGCGCACCGACCAGGCTTTCGCGGTTCATCGGCACGCTCTTCGGTGCCACGGTGTCGCCCGGACGGGTGCGCTGCAGGCCACTGACGACGATGCGCTCGCCGGCGTTCAGGCCGTTCTCGATGATGCGCAGGCCGCTCTGGCGCGCCCCCAGCCTCACCTCGCGGTAGGCGGTGCGGTTCGTTTCGTCGACCACCAGCACGAAGCGCTTGTCCTGGTCGGTGCCGATGGCGCGTTCGTCAATCAGCACCGCTTCGCGCGGGGCGCCTCCGCCGAGGCGGATGCGCGCATAGAGGCCGGGCAGCAGCAGGCCGTCGGCGTTGTCGAACACGGCGCGCACGCGGATGGTGCCGGACGAGGTGTCGAGCCGGTTGTCGACCGAGGCGACGGTGCCGCGGCGCGAGTGGCCTTCTTCGTCGGCCAGGCCGAGGAAGACCGGCACCGGCTCGCCACCGGCGGCGCGGGCCGGATTCACGTACTTCAGGAAGCTCTGTTCGTCGACGTCGAAGGCGGCGTAGATCTTGTCCATCGACACCAGCGTGGTCAGCGGCGTGGTGCCGGCGCCGGCGGCGACGATATTGCCGACGGTCACTTCGGCGCGCGAAATGCGGCCGGACACCGGTGCGGTGATGCGTGTGTATTCGAGGTTGAGTTTCGCGGCAGTCAACGCGGCCTGCGCTGCCTGGACCTGGGCGGCGGCTTCGCGCGCGGCATTCTGCTTCTCGTCGAGGTCGCGCTTCGCGATCGCGTTGTCGGCGGCGAGGCGCTGGCCACGTGCCAGTTCGGTCGCGGTATAGGCGGCGCGCGTTTCGGCGGCGGCCAGCTGCGCCTGCGCGCGCTCCACGTCGGCGGCGTAGGGGCGCGGGTCGATGGTGAACAGCACGTCGCCCTTCTTCACGCGGGCGCCGTCGCGGAAATGCACGGCGGTCAGCGTGCCCGATACCAGCGGGCGGATTTCGACGCGGTCCACCGCCTCCAGCCGGCCTGAGTAATCCTGCCAGTCGATGATGGTCTGGCGGCTGACTTCGGCCACCTCGACCGGAGTGGCGGCCGGCGCCGCAGCTGCGGCGGGCGGCGTGTCGGCCTGTGCGCGCAGCACGGCGAAACCGCCGGTGGCGATCAGTGCGGTAATGACGAGGGCGAGGGCGGTGCGCGTATGCGGGATGGACATGGCGGCTTCCTTGCTGGAGGGTTGGATGGAATGAGGGGGCATCGGGTCGGTGTTCAGACGGCGTGCTGTGCGTCGTTGTGACCGGCCTGCGCGCGGCCGAGCCGGCAGCGCAGGAACTGGACGACGCCGTCGAGCAGCGGCGGATGGGCGAGCAGGGCGGCATGCGTGATGCCAGCGAAGCGCTCGACCTGCGTGTGCACACCGGCGGCGATCAGCGCCGCGGCATATTTCTCGGCTTCGCAATGCAGCAGGTCGCGTCCGGCGGTGGCGATGTAGGCTGCCGGCAGACCGGCCTGGCGGCACGACTCCAGCGGTGCGGCGTAGGGGTGCAGGCGTTGCGACAGCTGCGGCAGGTACTGGCGGTAGCAGTCGGCGCAGTCTTCGGCGCTGAGGTCGGACTGCAGCCGCGCGGCGTCTCCGGTGCGCGTCATGCTCGGGTCCAGCATCGGCCCGATCAGCACCTGCACGGCGATGTGTACGTCCTGCCGGTCGCGCGCGATCAGCGCCAGGCTGGCGGCGAGGTTGCCGCCGGCGTCGTCGCCGGCGACCGCGATGCGCTGTGCGTCGGCGCCCAGCGTGGCCGCGTTGTCGGCGGCCCACAGCGTCGCCGCGTAGGCGTCCTCGGGCGCGGCCGGAAACGGGTGTGCCGGCGCCAGCGCGTAATCGACCGACACCACGACCGCGGGCAGCGTCGCCGCGATATGGCGCGCCGGCACGTCGGCGTCGTCCAGCGATCCGCCGACGAAGCCGCCGCCGTGCAGGTAGATCACCAGCGGCAGCAGGGTGTCCGAACGCGGCTGGTAGATGCGCAGCGGCAGGCGGCCGTGCGGGCCGGCGATGTCGATGTTGCGCACGTGCGGTGCAGCGGTGCCGTGCGCGTCGGGGTACAGCAGATTCATGCGGTCAGTCCTGCCGGCCATGCCGGGGTCAAGGTGTGACCGGATTCTGTATGTTGGCTCGTTGTGGATAAACTGGTCTAATCTGGTAACACTGTTCGCTGAGTGCGAATAATCGGACGGGGTCCGGTGCGCACTCGCTTGCCCACCCTTGTCCGGAGTTGCGCCATGGATCGTTTCCAGGCCATGCAGGTGTTCACCCGCGTCGTCGATTCCAACAGCTTCACGCGTGCCGCCGACAGCCTCGGCCTGCCGCGCGCCACCGTCACCACCGCGGTGCAGAACCTGGAAAACCTGCTGCAGGTCCGCCTGCTCAACCGCACGACGCGGCGCATCAGCCTGACACCCGACGGCGCCGCGTATTACGAGCGCTGTGCGCGCATCCTGGCCGACGTCGAGGAGGCCGAGGCGTCCTTCCGCGAGGTCGCGCGCGGGCCCAAGGGCCGTCTGCGCATCGACGTGCCGGCGCCGGTCGGGCGGCTGGTGCTGATTCCGCGCATGTGCGAGTTCCACAGCCGCTACCCGGACATCGAACTGGCCATCGGCATGGGCGATCGTCCGGTCGACCTGGTGCGCGAAAGCGTCGATTGCGTCATCCGCATCGGCGAACTGCAGGACTCGACGCTGGTCGCGCGACGCATCGGCACGATGGAGACCGTCACCTGCGCGTCGCCCGATTACATCGAGCGCCACGGCGAACCGCTGGCGCTCGCCGACCTGCAGCAGCACCGCGCCGTGCACTACTTTTCCAGCCGTACCGGTCGCATCTACGACCTCGATTTCGTCGTCGATGGCGACGTGACCGAGGTGAAGGTGCCGGGCAAGGTGTCGGTGAACGACGGCGACGCTTATGTCGCCTGCGGGCTGCAGGGATTCGGCCTGATCCAGCCGCCGCGCTTCATGGTGCAGGCCCACCTGCAGTCGGGTGCCTTGCGCGAAGTGCTGCCGCAGTGGCGGCCGTCACCGATGCCGATTTCGGTGGTCTATCTGCAGAACCGTCACCTGTCGCCCAAGGTGCGTGCTTTCGTCGACTGGGCGGCCGAACTGTTCGGACGCTGCCCGATACTGGGCGGCTGCGACCAGACCTGCGGCAAGGCGGAGCCGAAGGACGGCGACATGCGGCAGGCGATACTGGGCTTGCAAGCCGTGGAGGCTGGCAGCTACTGATCGCGGCATGGAAGTTGTCGGGTCGCAGGCTTCGCTCCGGGCCGCTGTCGGGGTCGGAAGACCCCTCCCACAGAACCTCGGCTCCGGATAGGGCTGCGGGTCAGGCGCAATACCTGTGGGAGCGGCCTTGGCCGCGACGCGGCGGGTGCTGGCCGCTGGCTTCGCCCCGCGCAACTGCGGTGCCTGGATGTTCACCGGCCTCGCCGCGGCGGGAAGTACCACCATGCCGCCAGCACCCCCAGCGCGAACAGCGAATAGGCGAGCGTGAACACCCAGAACGGCGCTTCGTAGTAGAGCAGGCGCTGCACCCAGTGCTCGATGAAACTGGCACGGTAGGTCGCTTCGCCGGCCTGCCGGCGCAGCCATATTTCGAGCGTGGTCAGCGGACAGGCCTGACCGAGCCAGGCCTGCGCGACGACGATGCCGATGGCGGCCAGATGGGCCAGCCGGAAGGACAGCGCGTTGACCCAGCGCCAGCGCAGCCGGTTACCCACGATCACCATCAGCAGTCCGCCGACGACGAAATGCACGACGGCGAAGTGCAGCAGCAGCACGGCATCGGCGAGCAGTCGGTAGGAGGGCGAGAGGAGCATTAGGGATCGATCACAACGGTTCCATGAGTGTGTGTCCCCCCGCGCTGCAAGTCTCGTCTACGGGATCAGGCATTTGACCAGCGTCAGGGCGGTCCGTCCCGCCGGTCCGCGTCGATCCTTCCTTCGACTCCGGCGTCGGATTGCGGATTTTGGCCACTCCACTCGATATCGGCTATCGGCTGCTTCCAGTCGGGCGAGTCCGGTATCAAAAACCAGAGCGATGCCTGAACTCCAGAAGCATAGTGCTCCCAGCCCACGACCCGTAACCCGAAGTGGGCATTGATGCGTGCTTCGATGTCGTACATGTATTTTCCGCAGTGTTGAACCCATCTCATATTCAGCGCGGCTATCCAGAGCAGGGCGATCGCAGCGATGGCGGCTGCCGCGACGACTATCCAGCCGTGTCGCCACTTGTCGAGTTGATCTGCCGCAGGCACGGCAAAGGCTGCGATGCCTCCTCCATAGGCGACATGTGAAAACGCTGTGCGCAAGCGTTCCCTGACCTCTTCCTTTAAGTGGTCATACTCTCTCAAGACCACTTCGATAGCGCCGTCCGGAAGCTTTGTGTAGACAGTCATTGGACGAGCTCCTTCGGGATTGGATGCTGATTACAGTGTGGCCTGTGCTGATGAATCTCGACGTTTCTCTGTTTCTCTCTTTGTCCGATCTCATGGCTGTTGGGCCGCGGCAGTGTCCTCGCGGTCGTGTGCGGCCCTGTAAAGGCCGCACGCCAGACTTCGCATCGAGTGATTGCGAATGATGTTTGCCTTTGGATCAAAGTTGTAGCGATATTCCCAGACCGACGGATGCTCGGTGTACGGCGCCAGACGGCTTGTGAAGAGGCGGATATACGCCAGGACTTCGCCGTGCTCGAATATCCGGTTGATTCGCAGTCCATTCGCGTTGTGCGTACGGGGAGGATCTGGCGATGAGTACCAGCCCGTCACCGGGGACGGATCGAATGCAAATACTTCGGACACTCGTGGACCGCGTGCGTGTAAGGGATCCTGCTTGAAGGTGTATGCAAAATGCTGGGCGAGTCCGCCGCCCAGTGAGTGACCTGTCGATACGATCCGAATCGTGTCTCCGTTGGGGTGGCGCAGCACATCGGAATCGGCTGTGAGCAGGTAAGTCTGAGGATTCGAACGCAGGCGCTCATGAAACTCCTCGGCCACTTGGCGTGCGGTAAACGTGTACTGATCCTCATGCCCAGGAATGAAACGGAGAAACCAGCGGAGATTGGCCGTCCAGTCAGGAATCTCCAGAAAGTTCGTTCCTTCGAAGACCACGACGATCTCCCGCGGGCGGGCTTCCTTCTCCAGAACGAGAAGGTAGAGGCCCTTCTTTCGCATGGCCCGGGTTAGTGTCGCGCTCGGAAAATCCGCCCATGCCGTCCAACCGGCCGGCATGGGCGGCCTGTTCATCGTTCCGCATGCAGCAACCTTCTCACCTTCGGCGGCATCCGTTGAGACCTGCCTGTCAGCCATGGAGCGCAGCCGTGCTGCCTCGTATGCATAGTCGCTCATTGCGGCGTACTGCCACTGCACCCTTGCATGAGGTTCCGCATCAGCCGGTTCATCGTACTTTCCTTTGCGCGGATCACGGACCAGTACCTGATGCGATTCCTGAGTGAACGTCGCACATCCCGAAAGTCCGGCTCCGAACGCAAATAGAGATGCAAGGAAGGCGCAGGTTCGATTCAGCATGAAGAGCCTCATGTCGTATGTCACGTGGTTCTGGGTGTAAGGGGGCGAGATGCCCCTGCTACCTCGACATCGTATGCCAATTGCGCGTGCGTGCAGCCGCATCGGAGATGTCGTGCGAGGCGCCGACGGCATCCGTCGCGCCAAGGGAGTTCTCGAGCCCCGCCAGCTCCCCGGTGCACGTGAATTCGTGCGTGCGGTCGTGTCATGCCGGTACCGGCTAGATGTCAGATCCGCAGCGCCGGATAATCGATGCGGATCTGTCGTGGGTGATTAGCCGGGAGGACGCATGAAGGACGTGAAGGCGGTGGTGTTCGACGTGTTTGGCACGCTGGTGGACTGGCGCACCTCGATCGCGCGCGAATTGCAGGCTGTGTTCGGCGATCGCGCCGATGCTTTTGCGCTGGCCGATGCGTGGCGGGCCGAGTACCAGCCGGCGATGGAGGAAGTGCGCGCCGGGCGCATTCCGTTCTGCAAGCTGGACCGGCTGCATCGGCGCAACCTCGACATCGTGCTCGCCCGCGCTGGGCTGGACGACTGCGACGAGGCGACGCGCGTCGCGCTGAACCTGGCCTGGCACCGCCTCGATGCCTGGCCTGACGTGGCGGAGGGGCTGCAGAGGCTGCGACGTGATTACCGGATCGCGCCGTGTTCCAACGGTCATATCGCACTGATGGTGAATCTGGCGCGACGCAACGGCTTTGTCTGGGACGCGGTGCTCGGTGCCGAGCTGGCGCGCGACTACAAGCCGCGGCCGGTGGTGTATCTGGCGGCGGCCGACGCCTTCGATCTGGCGCCGGCGCAGACGCTGATGGTAGCCGCGCATTCGTCCGATCTGGCAGCCGCCGCCGCGGCCGGTCTGCGCACCGCCTTTCTGGCGCGACCGGACGAGTTCGGGTCCGGGCGGGGCGAGAAGACGGCAGCGGTAACGGTCGACCTCTCGGTAGCCAGCGTGCCCGAACTGGCGCAGGCGCTCGCCGCATTGCGCTGAGTGATCAGCGCGCGTCGGCGCCGGCCGCGGTTCCCGCCGGTGCGCGCAGGATGCGCGCAACGAGCAGGCTGGCGCCCGCCACCAGCACCGCGCCGCAGGCGGCGGTGAACTGCAGCGCGTCGGTGAATGCGGCATGCGCGGCCGACAGCAACGCAGCGCCCGCGGGCGTCGGCAACTGCGCGGCGGCGGAAACCGCACCGCCTATGGTCAACAGCGCACCGGTCGACAACGCGGCCGGCAGATCGTCCGGCATGCTTCCGCTCAACAGGTGACGATAGATCAGCGTGCCCAGACTGCCGAACAGCGCGATGCCCAGTGCGCCGCTGAACTCGGCACTGGTTTCCGACAGTGCCGCGGCTGCGCCGGCGCGTTCCGGCGGCGCCGAACCGACGATGATGTCGTTGCCTATCGTGAACACCGGCGCCATGCCCAGACTCATCACGACGGTGGCGGTGACCAGCACGGCGAGGCCGTGCGGGCCATCGATCAGCGTCAGCAGGGCGAAGCCGACGGCGGTGATCGCCATGCCCCACACCAGTATCGACACCGCTGAAACGTGACGCGCCAGTCGCGGCGACAGCAGCGAACCGAACACGAAGCCGAGCGACCACGGCAGGATGGCGACGCCCGCCTCCAGCGGCGACAGGCCGAGCACCAACTGGAGATGCTGGGCGATGAAGATGTAGACGCCGAACATCGCCAGGCAGGACAGCGCGTAGGCGGCCACTGTGGCGCTGAAGGCAGGGCGGCGGAACAGGGCGACGTCGAGCAGCGGGTAGGCGATGGTCCGCTGACGCCGCACGAACAGCACGCCGAGGCTCACGCCGGCCAGCACGGCGATGAGCGCCAGCGCATCGGGGCCGAGCGTCGCCGCGTGCTTCAGACCGTAGATCGTGCTCAGCACGGCGGACAGGGACAGCGCGACGCTGGGCAGATCGATGCGCCCGGCGTGTTCGTCGCGATATTCAGGCAACAGAGTGGGGCCGAGCAGCAGGAGCAGCGCCATCACCGGCACTGCCAGCAGGAAGGTCGAACCCCACCAGAAGTACTGCAGCACGACGCCGCCGATCAACGGACCGAGCGCACTGCCAACCGAGAAGGCGGTGATCCAGATGCCGATGGCGAATTGCCGTTCGTGCTCGTCGTGGAACATGTTGCGGATCAGCGAGAGCGTGGACGGCGCCAGCGTGGCTCCCGCCACGCCGAGCAGGGCGCGCGCCGCGATCAGCGTGCCGGGACTGCTGGCGAATGCGGCCAGCACCGAGGTCAGCGCGAAGGCGGCCGCACCGGCCAGCAGCAGGCGCCGGCGGCCGATGCGGTCACCCAGCGTGCCCATCGTGATCAGCAGGCCGGCCACCATGAAGCCGTAGATGTCGACGATCCACAGCATCTCGGCGGCGCTCGGCGCGAGATCGGTACTGATCGCCGGCAGCGCGAGGTTGAGCACGGTCAGGTCCATCGCATAAACCAGACAGGGCAGGGCGATCACTGCGAGACCTGTCCACTCGCGACGGCCGGCTTTCGGGGTGGTCTGAACAGAAGTCATCGGATGGAAGAAGGGCGTCTTTCGGCACGATGGCGCGTCGGACGCTGCAAAAGAAAACGCCCCCGGCCTTGCGGCCGGAGGCGTTCGTGCTAACCGAGCGGTGAAGCTTAGTTGGCGGCGAACGGGTGAGCAGCGGAACCCTTCTTGGCAACCACTTCAGCAGCGGTCGGGGTGCCGGCAACTGCACGGGCGATCGATTCCTTGACAGCGCGGTAGTTGAAGTCCTGGATCTTCGCGTCGTCGTCGGCCAGCCAGTGGATGAACACGCCAACGCAGATGAACAGGTTGTCGGCTTCGTCAGCCGGGATCGTGCCGTCAGCAACGCTGTCAGCCACGGCCATTGCAACGCCGCGCTGTGCCGGGCCAAACATCTGGACGGCTTGCTTGGCGCCCTTGATGGTGACCTTGTTGAACATGACGGTGGCCGGCTTGCAGACCAGGTTCGGAGCGACAACGGCCAGCAGGGACGTGAAGCCGTCCTTGTTGTTGACCAGTGCGTTTGCGAACGCGGCTTCAGCGGCGCTGCCACGCGGGCCCATGATCAGATCGATGTGAGCAACTTCGTTGCCGTCACCAACCAGGGATTCGCCAACACACAGACCGTTAATCTTCGCCATATTGAATCTCCTCATTTACAAGGCAGTTATAGGGGGTAGATCCCCCCCGGGGTGGTAACCCATGTTCCGGGGTGCGAAACACAGGATCAAAACTTCTTCTTCTGCTGCTCTTCATGCCGCCCTTCGATCCAGTCGAGCACGCCGCCCATGAAGGCCGTCACGACGGTCAGATCGGCGCTTGTACCGGGGTTGATTCCGGCTGATTTGAGCTCTGCGTCCCATGCCATCAGCGCGTCTTGCATCATAACCGGATCGCCACATTGTTCAAGCCGAACGTACATCTGGACGCCCTTTTCGCGTATCAAGCGCGCCGTTTCCGCACCATGTTTGCGCGCGATATGGGTGTCGGGAATCAATGCGAGACAGAACATGAACACTGTGGTCGCTGCCCATGCTTCACTGCACCATCGACGACGCGCTGCAACATACTTCGGCAGCAGATGATCGAACACCAGAGCATGACCGCTTGCGTAAAGCGAGGCGATGCTGTCCCGGTGCGCCGCCAGCTGCATTGCTTCGAGCAGCGTGATCACCGGGGCTTGGGCAACGTCGTGCTCGGCGCGTTCCCCGATGCCTGCCGGATGTGCCAGGCGGATTGCCGCATACGCGTGTGACGCGTCGATGACCGTCAGTCCGGCCAGTGTGCGCTGCAGCGATGCGCGGAGCGTTTCGTCGCTGTTTCGATGCAGTGCGGCATGGGCGATCGGCGCACAACCGAGCACGATGCCCAGATTGGTGTTGCAGCCGACCGCCTGCCAGGTGGCGCGCATCGCGTCCTCGATGCGCTCGCCGACTGTGGCGTCGGGACGACACAGCGGTGCGGCAGCGGCCCGTGCACTGGCGATGAAATCATCGACCTGCATGCGGTGACCGTCGCCGTGCAGGCCGACGTTGCCCGGCTTGAGCGCCTCGACGTCGAGCCGGCAGGCACGCTCGAACAGCGTGGCGAGCTGCGCCGCCGCTGGCGTACTCAGCATGCGATCACGCTGGCGCCCGGAATGCGGCGCAGCAGGTCGTCGGCCAGCAGTTGCGCGATGTTCAGCGGTGTCACGCTCTGCAGGCCCTTCCAGGCCGGAATGCTGTTCACCTCAAGCACGGTGAGCTCGCCGTGGTCGTCGCGCAGGATGTCGATGCCGGCGTAATCCATGCCGCAGGCGCGGGTGGCGTCGACGGCCAGACGCATCAGCGCGTCGTCCGGCGACACCGGAATCGCCTCGCAGACGCCGCCCTGGGCGACGTTGTTGAGCCAGCTCTTGCCGCGGCGCAGCATGGCAGCGACCGGCTTGCCGTCGATCACCATGACGCGCCAGTCCGACCACTCGCCGACGCTGTCGCGCGAGCGCGCGCTGTAGCGCTGCATGTACCAGACATTACCCAGCGTCTCGGCCGCCGGCAGCGCATCGCCGGCTTTCAGCCGCACGATGCCTTCGCCCTGCGAGCCGAACAGCGGCTTCACCAGCACGTCGTGCCCGGCAGCGAATTCGCGCATCAGCACCGCGCGCGCCTCGGCTTCCTGTTCGGTCACCCAGGTCGGCGGCGTCGGGATGCCGGCGTGATGCAGCAGCACGCTGGTCATCGCCTTGTCCACGCTCTTCTCGATGGCGCGCGCGTGGTTGTAGACCGGGATGCCCAGCTCGCCCAGGTAGTGCAGGAAATCCATGCGCAGCACCACCTGCTGCAGCGAGCCGCCGGCCACGCCGCGCACGAACACCGCCTGCGGCAGCTTCTGTTCGAAGCCCGGCATCACCACGCCGGAAATGCCGCGCTGCAGATCGATGTGGCAGTCGCCGAGGCTGACGTAACGGGCCAGCAGGCCGCGCGCGCGGAAGGCCTCGCGCAGCCGGGCGCCGTGCCAGCCCGGCTCGTCGGTGACGATGGCGATGTCCGCCTGCTGCACGTTCATGCCGATTACTTGCCCTCGCCGAAGGACTTGGCCAGCAGTTCCGTGTTGATCTGGCCGGCGCGGAAGCTCTTGCCGGTGCGCAGATTGCTCACCACCACTCGGGCCGGTGCGAACAGCATCGGGTCGATCTTGTAGAAGTCGTACTTCACTTCCTTGAACACTTCGGCGAACGGACGGCCGTAGTCGCGCGAGGCGGAGGAGGGCAGCTTCTGCGCCAGATCGGCCGCAGCGTCGTCTTCGCAATCGACATAGAGCTGGGCGACGCCGCCGAACAGGATGGCGTCGTTGGTGCGGCCCATCGCGTTAAGGAAGTCGGGCGCCGGCGGTGCGATCGGTGCGCTGGCCGAGCCGTCGACGATGTGCTGCAGCGGGAAGCCAAGCGCATGCACCTTGTGCAGCGCCACTTCGAGCACGCGGCCCACCACCTGCACGGTGCCGGCGAGGCTGCGCGTCGGCGTCAGGATGAGCGTCACGCCGTCGTCCGGCACGTTGCAGTCGCGGCGGATCTTGGCCAGCACTTCGGCCGGCGGCTGACGGTCGACTTCGAGCACCAGCACGGCGTGCTTCGCGTCGTCCTTGTAGCCCAGTTCCTTGTACAGCGGTTCCTTCACCGCCAGCGCGCGGCCCGGACCCGAACCCAGCGCGTGGAAGGCCTCCTTGCCTTCGCCGTGCGACAGGCTCCAGCCGGCGTACTGGCTGGCCAGACAGGCGACGACCGGGTGCGTCGAATGCACGTTGATGATGAGCGGCCAGTGCGCTTCGCGCGTGTTGAAGGTGGCGGTGCCGAGACCACCCATGCAGATTTCGGTGATGCGGCGGCCGGCTTCGATGCCGCCCGGGCAGTTGATGCCGGCGTCGATGACGCGGCCGCCACCGGGCAGCGGCTCGACCTTGATGCGCAGCGCGTCGGCGTCGCGCACCAGACCCTCGACCAGGGCCATCACATGCTTGCCCACGCTGGGCTGTGCGCCGGTCAGCACCGGGCCGTGTTCAGGGTTGCTCATCTTCAGTTCTCCTCACGAAAGGGCTGTTGTCGTCATCTGTCCGGCGAAAAGGCCGGGCGTGTCCAGAAGTTGTCGTTCGCGCTGCCGCAGTTGCCGGCTGACGGTGGTGCCGTCGCGGCCAGCGGCGAGCACCGTGCACAGCGGCATTGCGCGCTCCGTCGTGCTGCCGGCTGGCGGCCGGTCGGCGCTCCAGGCCGGCCATGCCGCATCGTCGCCGATAAGCAACGTGTCCGGCGCATACACCACGCGCAGTCCGCGTATCTCGTCGCCGGCCAGCAGTTCGATCTCGTCGAGCCGGCCTTCGCAGGCTGCGACGTGGGCGGCGAACAGGCCGCCGGCCGCGCGCTCTTCATAAAGCATCATCGTTGCGGTGGGCCGCGGGTTGATCTCTATCAGTACCGCGTGCTCGCCGTCGAACACCAGATCCGCGCCATTCAGACCGCGCAGACCGAACTGCTGCGTCAGTGCAACGACATCGCGCGCCAGCCGCGCCTGCTGGGCGGGACTCAGCGGCAGATCGCCGACCGCCTCGCACCAGGCGTAGGGACCGGCCACGCTGCCCGGATACTGGCGCGTGACGCCGACGATGCGCGCGTCGTGACCGTCGGCGAGAAACAGCACCGACGCCGGCACGCCGTCGATACGGCGCTGTGCGAACCAGCCTTCGACGATCTGTTCGCCCGCACGTGCGGGACGCACGCCGATGCCACCACAGCCGCCGACGGGTTTCATCAGCCAGTCTCCGTCAGCCACTGGACCCGACACGGCGACCTCCGCGCAGCGAATACCGGCCCGGTGCGCCGTCTCTGCGAGATCCATCGGTGCCTTGCAGCGGGCGACCGTGGCGGCGTCGTTACCGACCACCGGCGCGATCGCATCGAGTTCGTCGAGCATTGACGGAATGGCCTCGAAACCCGAACCGGCCACAATGCCGCGCCAGTTGCCGGCCATCGACCGGACCAGCGCCAGCAGTCGCTGATCAAAGCGATCGCCCGACAGAGCGCCGCGTTCCAGCCGGCAGGCCAGTCGTGCAGTGTCGCTGTCGGCGAATGGATCGATCACGTCGCACTGCCAGCCGGCGTCGACGCAGGAACGCGCAAGCGCCCGCGCGCTGCCAGCGACGATGAGCCAGTGCGACACCGGCCCGCGCTCCGTCGGCGATTCCGCCTCAGGCGACCAGATCGCGTGCGGTAGCGAAGGCGTCGCGGAAATCGAGATAGACCGGCTTGTCGGTGTTGATCATGCGCTGGAACAGACCGCGCTGGCACAGGTACTTCACGTTGCCGATGGCCAGTGCGCCGATGCCGACGGCCTTGCCCGATCCGGCGCCGAGCGGCTTGCCGTCGTCCATGACGCCCAGCCCTTCGATGCCCGCCGGCGGAACGGCGTTCACGTCCGCAGCGACCAGCAGCGAGCGCGCGTTCTGGAGCTGGGCCTTGCTCAGCACCTGGATGCCTGCCTTCGCCGTGCACAGGATGACGTTGGCCTGGGGCATCAGGCTTTCCTTCTGTTCGTTCGAACCCGCTTCGACCGGCTCGACCGACGAACCGTAACGGGTATTCACGACTTCCGAGGCAACGCGGGCGCGCATCGCGCTCGAATGACTGCCGACCAGCACCTTGGCGCCGGCGCTGGAAGCCAGCACTGCAGCGGCGGTGCCGACCGGGCCGGTACCGCCGAGCACCAGCACGGTCTTGCCTTCGAGTTCGGTGTTGTGCGCCTTGCGCAGCTGACGCTCGACGCAGGCGACGAGGGCGGCAGCGGTGGTGAAGGCGCCCGACGGGTCGGCGAACACCGACACTTCGAACGGCGGCACCATGGCGCCACGGCAGGCGTCGAGCATGTCGGCCGCCAGACCGATGTCACGGCCGCCGATGAAGATGCCGGTGCGCTTCACGCCATTGGGGCCGCGCGAGAAGATGGCGTCCTGGGTGAGGCCATAGATCTGGTCGAGGCCGACGCCGGAGTAGGGCATCAGCACCTGGAAGCCGGCGTCGCACGCCATGTTCACATCGAAGGGGCTGATGTTGTTGGTGGGGCTGAACATGTGCAGGATGTACGGGTTTTCCATGATCTCTCTCGCTCTTTCCGCCCGAAGGCTGGCTGCTCTCTTACGTCGTTATGGGGTGCGGTGACGCACCTCTCCTCTAATTCCCGGTCTGCACCTGCGGCATCAGCCCGGCAGTTCCGTCCACTGCGCACCTTCGTTGCGCGCAGCGCACACCATCAATTCCAGTCCCTCCGCCTGCGCGAACCGTGTGCGCGCAGCCGCCACCATGGCGTTCGCTTCGGCTTCCGACGGCGCCAGCGCGAAGCCGGTCGGTCCCCAAGAGCTCTGACCGATGCAGGCCGCACCGAGCCCGGCCATGTGTTCCGCGACGCTGCTCACCAGCGCGCTGGTGTAGCGGCCACCCTGTGCCGGCGCGAAATAGTCGCCGACACAGTGCTGCAATTCGTTGATCGCGGCACCGAACATGTCGATGTCGCGCTCGGCCAGCGCCGGCAGGGCACGCATCAGCACCAGCCGGCTCAGGCGGTCCGCCAGCCCCGCCTTGTAGGGCGGCAGCACGCGGAATGCCTCCTTCTCGGCCGCCCCGTGCAGACCGCGACAGGCGTTATCGAAGATCAGCACCATGCGCCACTCCGCCGGGAACGGCATTTGCGCGACGATGGGCGGTGGGGCGTCCAGCGCACCGCGGCCGCCATCGACGATGAAACCGCCGCCATCGAAACTGCCGATGCCGATGCCCGAACGCGCACCCCGGTCGAGCAGGCCGGCAACGTCGCGCGAACTCAGCTTCAGCCCATGCAGACGCGCCAGCGCCATGCCGACGGCGAGAGCAAGTTGTGTGCCGGAGCCCAGTCCGGAGTGCGACGGAATGGCGCCGGTGATGTCGATGCGGGCGGGGGGGAGATTGAAGCGTTCGCAGATGGTTGCGGCGTAGCGGCGCGCACGCTCGGCGTCGTGGCCGCTGACAGTCAGCGCCGTGGCCGGGCGGATCTGCAGGGTGGTATTCAGACCTTCCAGCGTCAGGCCGACGCTGCCGAAGCGTCGCCCGAGACTGCCATCGAGGTCGACGAACCCCATGTGCAGGCGAGCGGGAGCCCGGACTTGCAGGGCGGCGGCGGTCGCGTGCGAGGCGTTCATCCGATGGGTCTGTCGTTGCGAAGGCGCGGATTATCCCAAATTCGGCGGCCTCACTGGCAAAGGCTTTTGCGACGGTGCCGGAAGCCGTTCAAGACAGTCGGGTGACGGTCGTTTACGGATCGCGCTGTCACGCATGTGAAACAGGTTGACCGCGGTGCGGTCTGTCCTGCCGGATGCTGCAGTGCGGTGCGCGAAGGCGCGCCCGTCGCAGGTTTGCGCTTGTTGTATCGTTGCGGGCTGCGGGTTCTATCAACCGGATGAAACGGATGACTCATGACGAATGAAGCGACTTCGACCGTCGTCACCGAAGTGGCCTGTCCGCTGTGCGGGCACGCCTGTGACGACCTGAGCGTCGATACCGCGGGCAGCGGCCTGACGGTCGTGGCCAACGGCTGCGACAGGGCGCGCGACGGATTTGCTCGACTCGGTGGTGTTCCGACGAACGCTTCCGCCCGCATCGACGGCAGGCCGGCATCGCTGGAAGAGGCCTGTGCGGAAGCTGCGCGCATCCTCGCGGGGGCGCAGCAGCCGGTGTTCGGCGGCATGGCGCTGGACCTGAACGGTGCGCGCGGCGCGATGGAACTGGTCGACCTGGCGGGCGGCATCGTCGAACACATCAACAACGAATTCGGCTGGCGCGCGAGTCGCGCCGTGCAGGACGGCGGCGGCATCAACACGACGCTGGCCGAGGTGAAGAACCGCGCCGACCTCATCGTGCTGTTCGGTACCGACGCGGTGTCGCGTCAGCCGCGTTTCTTCGAGCGCACGGTGTGGGTGAAGGAGTCGATGTTCGACTTCGATACCACCAGCCGCCACATCGTCTATCTGGGCGCCGGCCTGAACACTGCGCCGGGCGTGTCGCCGGACGGCCGTCAGCCCGACGTGTTCGAATTCGACAAGAAGCGCATGCCCGAGGCGCTGTCGGTGCTCAATGCGCTGCTGGCGAAGCAGCCGGTGGCCGGTGAGGCGCCGCTGGGCATCGCGCTTGCTCGCTGGCAGGCGCTGGCGGACGCATTGCTGGCGGCGAAGTACAGCGTGCTGGTGTGGACGGCGTCCGCATTCGACACGCCGCAGGTCGACATGAACGTCGGCGCCATCGCGGCGATCGCCCGCAAGCTCAATGTGACGACGCGCTGCAACGCGCTGCCGCTGGCCGGCAACGACGGCGATTCGACGATGGGTGCGGTGCATCTGTGGCAGACCGGCTTCCCGATGCGCACCAGCTACGCCAGCGGTACGCCGAAGTTCGACCCGCTGCACAACGGCCTGTCGCGCCTGGTCGCCAATGGCGAAACCGACGCGCTGGTGTGGTTGTCCAGTCTGAATGACACGGTTGCACCGCCGGCGACCGGCCTGCCCACGGTGGTGATCGCACCGCCGACGCAGAAGCTCGATACGGAGCCGCATGTGTTCATTCCGGTGGCCACGCCCGGCATGCACCTGACCGGGCATTTCGTGCGCACCGACAAGGTGGTGTCGCTGCCGTTGCGGGCGCTGAAGAAGTCGTCGCTGCCCGCGGCGGAGCAGGTGACGGCCGCCATCGTGGCCAAGATGAAGGAGGTGGGAGCGTGAGTCTGATCAAACTGACCGGTGGCCGCGTGATCGATCCGGCCAACGGCGTGAACGACCAGGTGCGCGACATCTACGTGCGCGACGGTCGCATCGTCGCCGGACCGAACGAGCACGAGAAGATCACCGCCGAGTACAACATCGCCGGCCGCATCGTCATGTCGGGGGCCATCGACATGCACAGCCACATCGGTGGCGGCAAGGTGAATATCGCGCGCGAAATGCTGCCGGAAGATCACCGCGGCGATCCGCTGGAGCGCACCGAACTGACCCGTTCGAGCTGCGGTCACGCAGCACCCGGCACGCTGGCGGCCGGTTATCGCTACGCCGAAATGGGCTACACGGCCGCCTTCGAGCCGGCCATCCTGCCGATCAACGCGCGCCAGGCACACATGGAAATGGGCGACACGCCCATTCTCGATACCGGCGGTTACGCCATGCTGGGCAGCGACGATTTCTTCCTGCGCATGATGGCGGCCAAGGAAGATCAGAAGGCGATCAACGACTACGTCGCTTGGACGCTGAACGCGACCCAGACGGTCGGCATCAAGATCGTGAACCCGGGCGGCATTTCGGCCTTCAAGTTCAACCAGCGCAAACTCGATCTCGACGAACAGAACGCCTACTACGGCATCACGCCGCGCGACATCGTCAAGGTGCTGTCGCGCGCCGTACATGATCTCGGCGTGCCGAAGCCGCTGCACGTGCATGCCAGCAACCTCGGCGTGCCGGGCAACGTCGACACCACGCTGGGCACCATGGACGCGGCCGAAGGCCTGCCCATCCACCTGACGCACATCCAGTTTCACAGCTACGGCACCGAAGGCGACCGCAAGTTTTCCAGTGCCGCGGCGCGCATCGCCGAGGCGATCAACCAGAAGAAGAACGTGACGGCCGACGTCGGCCAGATCCTGTTCGGTCAGACCGTCACCGCCTCCGGCGACAACATGGTGCAGTACCGTAACGCCGACCACGGCTCGCCGAAGAAGTCCGTCATCATGGACATCGAGTGCGACGCCGGCTGCGGTGTCGTGCCCTTCAAGTACAAGGACCAGAATTTCGTCAACGCGCTGCAGTGGGCGATCGGCCTCGAAATCTTCCTGATGGTCGATGACCCGTGGCGCGTGTTCCTGACCACCGACCACCCGAATGGCGCGCCGTTCACGACCTACCCGCACCTGATCAAGCTTCTGATGGACCGCAGCTTCCGCAACGCGATGCTGGACACGATCAACCCCGATGCGCGCGCGATGAGCAACCTCGCCGGCCTCGACCGCGAGTACTCGCTTTACGAGATCGCCATCATGACGCGCGCCGCGCCGGCAAAGCTGATCGGTCTGGCCGATCGCGGCCATCTGGCGCCGGGTGCTGCGGCCGACATCGTCGTCTACAAGGAGGACGCCGATCGCGAGCGCATGTTCGAGAAGCCGGAGCTGGTGTTCAAGGACGGCGAACTGGTGGTGCGTGACGGCCGCATCGTCAAGGTGGTGCGCGGCAACACGCACGCGGTGAAGCCGGAATTCGATCGCAGCATCGAGAAGAAGATCGAACCCTACTTCCAGCGCTACCACTCGGTGCGCATGAACAATTTCAAGATCAGCGACGACGAACTGTGCGAGTGCGGCGGTGGCAGCAAGCTGATTGCCCATGCATGCAAGAAGCGGGGTTGAGCAGATGATCATCAACGGTGTAGCGATCGACGACACTTTCGCCGAAGCATTCGGCATGCGGGGCATCCGCCTCATCATCACCGCGTACAACGAAACCTGGGCGCTGCATTCGGCCAACGCGATGACCGGTTTCGCGACCTCGGTCATCGCCTGCGGTGCCGAAGCCGGCATCGAGCGCATGCTGTCGCCGGCCGAGACGCCGGACGGTCGTCCGGGCGTGTCGGTGCTGGTGTTCGCGGTGTCGAGCAAGGAACTGATCAAGCAGATCGAGCGACGCGTCGGCCAGTGCGTGCTGACCAGCCCGACCAGCGCCATCTTCGCCGGTCTGGACGAGGGCGATCCGGTGCCGCTGGGCAAGACGCTGCGCTATTTCGGCGACGGCTTCCAGACCTCGAAGCAGATCGGCGGCAAGCGCTACTGGCGCGTGCCGGTGATGGACGGCGAATTCCTGGTGCAGGACACCGCGCGCATGGTGAAGGCGGTCGGCGGCGGCAACTTCCTGGTGCTGGCCGACACCCAGGTGCAGGCGCTGGAAGCTTGCGAGGCAGCCATCCGCGAAATGCGCAAGCTGCCGGAAGTGGTGATGCCCTTCCCGGGTGGTGTCGTGCGTTCTGGCTCCAAGGTCGGCTCGAAGTACAAGGCGCTGTCGGCCTCGACCAACGACGCCTTCTGCCCGACGCTGCGCGGCGCGACCAAGTCCGAGCTGGACGAGCGCATCGGCGCCGTGCTCGAAATCGTCATCGACGGCCTGACCGATGCCTCGGTCAAGAGGGCGATGGAGGTCGGCATGCGTGAAGTCTGCAAGATCGGCGCGGCCGGCGGCATCCGCCGCCTGTCGGCCGGCAACTACGGCGGCAAGCTTGGCCAGTTCCAGTACCACCTGCGGGAGATCCTGTCATGAGTGCATTGGTACTCACTCTGCGCAACGCGCCGGCGCAGCGCGTCGACGCGGGCGCCCTGAACCCGACCGCGTTCGCCGGCATGTCGGTCGCCGACATCGCGGCGCTTCCGCTGCAGGTCGGCAAGCGCGCGGTGCGCGTCGATGAGGTGTTCGCGCTGAGCGGCGACGACACGGCGGACCTCGTGTTCCGCGGTGACTGCGGCAAGTTCGAGCGCATTGGCGCCGGCATGAAGTCGGGCCGGGTGACGGTCGAGGGCAATGCCGGCGCCTATGTCGGTCAGGGCATGCTCGGCGGCACCATCGTCGTCGGCGGCAACGCGGGCGCCTTCTGTGCGACCGGCATGAAGGGCGGTCGCATCGAGGTGGCCGGTGACGTCGCGGAATTCGCCGGTGGCGCGATTCCAGGTGAGATGAAGGGCATGGCCGGTGGTCTGCTGCTGGTCGCCGGCAACGCCGGCGAGCGTCTCGGCGACCGCATGCGCCGAGGCCAGATCCTGGTCAGCGGCAACGCGGGCGACTACTGCGGCGCGCGCATGATCGCCGGCACCATCGCGGTGGCGGGTACCGTCGGCGCATACCCGGGCTATCTGATGAAGCGCGGCACCTTGATCGTGAACAGCCTGCCGGCGCAGATGCTGCCCGGCATGGTCGATTGTGGTCCGCACCGTCTCGGCTTCCTGAGCCTGCTGTACGCGAGCTGGAAGGGGCTGCCAGGTGCTTTCGGTGCGCTCGACGCCAGTGCCTGCACGGTCCGCCGCTATATGGGCGACATGGGCGTGGTCGGTCGCGGCGAACTGCTGGTCCGCGCTTGACGGCGCATCGCTGGTGGCCGGAATCGCTGCACCCGCTGGTCGGGCGCAACGCGGCCGGCCGCCTGCTGGTGACCGAAGCGCTGCTGCGCAGCTGGATGTCGCGCCCCGAACTGGCGCTGGTCGACGACAGCTGCGTGGCCGAACGCGCGCTGGCGTCGTCGCTGGACGCCGCGCCTGCGCGCATCGTCGAGCACGGTGAGATCGCCGCGATCAAGGACGAGGACGCGCGCGACAACTGGTTCGCCTACGTCGCCTTCCGCGACCGCGTGCTGGCGCAACCGGACATCGAGTCGGCGTGGCTGGAGCTGTTCCTCGACGGCCTGTCCGGCATCGCGCCGCTGTTCGTGCCGCAGCTCACCGAAATCATCCTGCACGCGCTGCTTGAAGACTGCGACGACCCGCTGATGTGGCGGGCTGCGGAGCTGTTCTTCCGCAATCAGCGCGCGACGCCGCAGTCCGGCCGCGTGCTGATGGCCGACGCCGAAGTGCTCGGCGACTACGCCGAAACCGGCGGCTTCGGCAATATCGGCCGACTCATCCTGCAGGCGGGGGCTGCGCCGCGACCGGCGGAACTCGATGTGCTCGATCCGGCCAATGCGGCGGAGCTTTACACGCGTGCAGGGCGTCGTGCCGTGCTGCCGCTGAACGTCGGCCAGCCGGGGCTGGAGGCGCTGTGCCGGGTGATGGAGCGCTGGATCGCGCACTTCTATGGCTGTGCTGTCCGCATCGCACCGCAGAAGGACATCCACGACGATCACTGGGCCTGGCACATCGGCCTCGATCGTGAGGCGATGGAGCTTCTGAACACGCTTTACGAGGGCGGCGAACTGTCGCCTGACCGCATGGCGCGCATCGTCGCGCTGTTCCGTCTCGACTTCGTTGATCCGCAGGAAATGCGCGCCGAACTGCGCCGCGACGGCGAAGCGCGTCCGGTGTGGATGGCGCTGGCGATGGACGAAGCGGGGCTGGTGCAGATGAAGCCACAGAACCTGCTGCTGAACCTGCCGCTCGCCGCGGCGAACTGAACGGCACACTCCAGGGGCCGCCTGCTGCGTCGCAATGCGGTGGCGGGCTATACTCGCCCGCTTTCCCTGCATCCCCCGTATTGCGCCATGACTGTCGCCAAGCCCGAAACCCGTCCGGCCCGCCCGTATTTTTCGTCCGGCCCCTGCGTGAAGCGTCCGGGCTGGACGCTGGACGTGCTCAAGGACGCCTTCATCAGCCGTTCTCACCGCGCCAAGGATGGCCTCGCCAAGCTGAAGGAGGTCATCGTCCGCAGCCGCGAGGTGCTCGGCATTCCGGATGACTATCGCATCGCCATCGTGCCCGGTTCCGATACTGGCGCGGTGGAGATGGCGCTGTGGACGCTGCTCGGTGAGCGCGAGGTCGATTGCCTTGCCTGGGAAGCCTTCGGCGCCAACTGGGTGACCGACGTCGGCCCGGTGCTGAAGCTGGCCAACGCACGCCTGGTGGTGGCGCCGTACGGCAGCCTGCCCGACCTGTCGGCGGTGAGCTGGGAGCGTGACGTCGTGTTCACCTGGAACGGTACATCGGGCGGCGTACGCGTGCCGGACGGCGACTGGATCGCCGACGACCGCGCCGGGCTGTCGATCTGCGACGCCACTTCGGCCGCCTTCGCGATGGAACTGCCCTGGCACAAGCTGGACGTGACCACCTGGTCCTGGCAGAAGGTGCTGGGCGGTGAGGCCGCGCACGGCATGATCGTGCTGAGCCCGCGCGCGGTCGAGCGGCTGTATCGCCACACGCCGGCCTGGCCCATCCCGAAGGTGTTCCGCCTGATGAACAAGGGCAAGCTCACCGAGGACCTGTTCGAAGGAAATACCATCAACACGCCGTCCATGCTGTGCGTCGAGGACCAGATCGACGTGCTGCGCTGGGCGCAGGAGATCGGCGGTCTGCCTGCCTTGATCGCGCGCAGCAAGGCCAGTTTCGCGGTGCTCGAAAGCTGGGTCGCGAAGACCGGTTGGGTCGACTTCCTGGCCGACCGCGAGGACGTGCGTTCACACACCTCGGTCTGCCTGAAGATCACCGATCCGTGGTTCGAGGCGCAGTCGCTGGAGGCGCGCTGGACCATCGTGCAGCGCCTGTGTGCGCTGCTGGAGGCGGAAGACGCGGCCTTCGACATTTCCGCCTACCGGGACGCGCCGCCGGGACTGCGCATCTGGTGCGGCGCGACCGTCGATACGGCCGACGTGGCGGCGCTGACGCCGTGGCTGGACTGGGGCTACGCCAGCGTGAAGCAGGAGATGAGCCGGTGATGCGCACCATCCTGTTCGACTGCGACAGCACGCTGTCGACGATTGAAGGCATCGACGTGCTGGCCGAACAGGCCGGCGTGGTCGATCAGGTGGTACCGCTGACCAATGCGGCGATGGAAGGCCGCCTCAAGCTGGAAGAGGCCTATGCCGCGCGGCTGGACCTGATCAAGCCCGACGCATCGACCATCGACGCGGTCGGGCGCCAGTACATCGAAACACGCGTCGAGGGCGCCGCCGAGGCGATCGCCGCGCTCGGCGCGCTGGGCTGGCAGGTGCACGTGGTGAGCGGCGGCATCCGTCAGGCGGTGCTGGCGATCGCGCGCTTCCTCGGCGTGCCGGACGAGCGCGTGCATGCGGTCGACCTGAGGTTCGACGCGAATGGCCACTATGCCGGCTTCGATCCTGAATCGCCGCTGGCGCGCAGTGGTGGCAAGGCGGAAATCGTCCGCCGGGTCGGCGCCGGTGCCGAACGCGTGGTGATGGTCGGCGACGGCATCACCGACCTCGAAGCGGCTGAGGCCGGTGCGCTGGTGATCGGCTTCGGTGGCGTCGTGCGGCGGGAGATTGTCGCCAGCCGGGCGCCGCATTTCATCGATCGCTCCGATCTGCGCGAGGTGGTACGCCTGCTGGCGACGCCAGAAGAACTGACGTGCGTCGAGTCGCTGCTGCGCTGAGCGGGTTCAGCGCGTCGCGACGATGCGCCGGCCGTCGCCGGTGACCAGGATCAGTGTGCGCTCGTCCGGCCTGTCCTGGCGCACCACCTTGTCCATCATTTCGAACAGCCGGTTCTCGACGTCCATCGCCGGGCCGGCGCAGGCCATGCGCGTGGCGGCGATCCGCCCGAAGCGCATTTCGTGGCCCTGGCGCGCCCAGTTGCCGGTGTAGCGGTTGCATCCGGCGCGCCCGGCCAGCCGGCCGTCGGGCAGGAATTCGATGTGGGCATCGACACCCTCCGGCACCGTCATCGCACCGATTTCGCGGATCTGCCAGCGCCCGTCCGGCGGTCCGCCGCCGCCGTAGGGCGCGCAGGCGGCGAGCAGCAGAACGCCCAGCAGCGATGCGAGGCGCGCGCTCATGTCAGAAGCGGGGCAGGGCCTGCCGGTAGAGCGGGCCGAAGCACTGCGTCACGTCCGGGCGGTAGCACACGAGGTGACTGTCCTCGCCCTGGCGGAAATGCACGAACACGCGGTAGGTTTCGCCCGAATCGTCGGCGTTCTGCCCGAGGCAGTCCTTGCCGCCGGAGTTTTGCCGGATGGTCACGTTCAGTTCGAAAAAGTCGTCGGCGACCGGCACGCTGGAAAACACGTAGCTCACGTCGGTCTGTTCGTTGCCGCTGCTGACGCGGCCGGTGCCGTCGCTGCGATATTCGTAGCTTTCGACGCACTGCGACTCGTCGGTCCAGCTCCACAGCCCGACGATCTGCGGCGCGGCCAGCGGGCCGGCGGTTTCGACGCGCGCCGCCTGTGTCGCCGGTGCTGCGAGCAGCGCCGCGCAGAACAGCAGGGACGGGCGGGTGAGCCTCAATCGATCGGCGTTCATGACGGCCTCCGCGGTGCACCACATGTATCGATTGTAGGCCGCCGCTTCAGATTCCGTTTGCCGCCTTGCGGCGCAGCGGGCCGAAACAGTGCTTCAGTTCCGGTTCCATGCAGACGATGTGCTGGTCGCCGTCCGGGTGGAATTTCAGATAGACGGTGTAGCGCTCGTTGGTGTCGTCGCTGGCGGCTCCGGCGCAGTCGCGACCGCCGTTGTCCTTGGTGATGGTGGCCTGCAGCCGGTAGAAGCCGTCCTTCAACGGCGCCGGATCAAAGATGTAGGCCATTTCGGCGCGTTCGTCGCCGCTGCTGACACGGCCGCTGCCATCGGCTGCGTACTCGTAGGTTTCGCTGCACTGCTGTGGGTCGGTCCAGCTCCAGCTGCCGGCAAGCCGCGGCGACGCAGCGCTTACGCCGGGCTGGGCGGAATCGGCCGGCACGGCCAGTGCGTTGCCGCAGGCGAGCAGGGAGGTGACGATCAGGCAGGTGGACAGGCGCGGTGAAATGGGCATGACGGGCTCCGGTCGGACGGCTTGCGGGGACGCTGCGGCCGGCGCATTCTGGCACCGGGCTCGCGATGGGACACGGGCAGCGTGCCCGAGTTCTGCGCAAACCTGTGCGGAAATATCTGGCGCCTGCGGTGTCGAAGCCCCCGACCACACCGCATCGCGCAAGGGAGCGCCGCCATGGCCGACACCGTCCTGCTGTCCTATCTGTTCAGCGCCGCCGCTGCGCTGTCGGGCTATCCCGAACTCCCGCTGTCCGAACTGCCGACGCTGCGCATGATGGCGCCGGCTGCGCTGGTCGAGGAAGCCTGTCCGGACGATCCGCGCGAGTGCGACAAGCTGGTCGCGCTGTACGACCACGACCGCGAGCAGATACTGATACGCGCTGATCTCGACCTGCAGGACCCGACCGACAATTCGTTCCTGGTGCACGAGTTTGTGCACGTTCTTGAGGCGCGACAGAAAGGTGCGCTGTACCAGCACGACTGCAACGCGACGCTGCGCTCCGAGCGCGACGCCTACCGCGTGCAGAACCGTTACCTGCAGCAGGAGGGGCGCAGCGAGCGCTTCGGCACCCAGCTGGCGACCGTCGTCTGCGCGCGCGACCAGCGCTCGGCCGGCAACGGCACCATGCGCCTCGAAGTGGCGCCCGGTGTCGCGAACGAGGAGCAGGTGCTGCAGAACTTCATGCAGGAACTGCGCGACGGCGCGGCCGCGGCGCAACGCCGCTGACCGCGTCGCTGCACCGCCTTACAGCAGCACGCGCTCGATGCCACCCGCGTTGGCCTGCTCGACGTAGCGCGCCGCCCAGTCCTCGCCGAGCAGGTGGCGCGCCATCTCGACCACGATGTAGTCGGCCTGAGTGCTGCTGTCGTTGTCGTAGCGCGACAGGCCCTGCAGGCAGGACGGGCAGGAGGTCAGTATCTTCACCTCGCCGGCAAAACCGTCGGCGCGCAGCACGTCCGCGCCCTTGCGCATTTCCTCTTCCTTGCGGAAGCGCACCTGGGTCGAAATGTCCGGCCGGCTGACCGCCAGTGTGCCGCTCTCGCCGCAGCAGCGATCGTTCAGCGCCACCTTCGTGCCGTCGGCCGTGCCGACCAGCTGATTCACCACCTTCAGCGGCGCGTGCGTCTTCATCGGCGTGTGGCAGGGGTCGTGATACATGTAGCGCACGCCCTGCACGCCTTCGAGCTTGACGCCCTTTTCCATCAGGTACTCGTGGATGTCGAGCAACCGGCAGCCGGGGAAAATCTTGTCGAATTCATACTGCTGCAGCTGGTCCATGCAGGTGCCGCAGGACACGATCACCGTCTTGATATCGAGATAGTTCAGCGTGTTGGCGACACGGTGGAACAGCACGCGGTTCGAGGTGCTGATCTGCTGTCCCTTTTCCGCGTTGCCGCCGGCGGTCTGCGGATAGCCGCAGCACAGATAGCCCGGCGGCAGCACGGTCTGCGCGCCGACGTGGTAGAGCATGGCCTGGGTGGCCAGACCGACCTGCGAGAACAGGCGCTCGGAACCGCAGCCGGGGAAGTAGAACACCGCTTCCTGGTCTTCGGACGCGCGCTTCGGGTCGCGGATGACCGGCACGATGGCAGCATCCTCGATGTCCAGCATCGCGCGCGAGGTGCGCTTCGGCAGATTGCCCGGCATCGGCTTGTTGATGAAATGGATCACCTGCGCCTTGATGGTCGGCTTGCCCAGCGTCGGCGGCGGCGCCTTGGTCTGGCGGTCGACCAGGCCGAGTGCCTTGCCCACGCGATGCCCCAGCCGCTGCGCCTTGTAGCCCACGTCCATCATGGCCACGCGCAGCGTCTTGATGGTCGCCGGATCGGTCGCGTTCAGGAAGGCCATCGACGCGGCCGTGCCCGGGTTGAACTTGCGCTTGCCCTGCTTGCGCAGCGCGTTGCGCATGGCGATCGATACGTCGCCGAAATCGATGTCCACCGGACAGGGCTTCTCGCAGCGATGGCACACGGTGCAGTGGTCGGCCACGTCGCCGAATTCGTCGAAGTGGCGCAGCGACACGCCGCGTCGCGTCTGTTCCTCGTACAGGAAGGCCTCGATCAGCAGCGAGGTGGCGAGGATCTTGTTGCGCGGCGAATAGAGCAGGTTGGCTCGCGGCACGTGGGTCGAGCACACCGGCTTGCATTTGCCGCAGCGCAGACAGTCCTTGATCGAGGTCGCGATCTGGCCGATGTCGCTCATTTCCATGATCAGCGATTCGGTGCCCAGCAGCGAGAAGGAGGGCGTGTAGGCGCGCGACAGATCGCCGCCGGGCAGCAGCTTGCCGGCGTTGAAGTGGCCGTCCGGATCGACCCGCTGCTTGTAGTCGATGAAGGGCGCCAGCTCCTCCGGCGTCAGGAATTCGAGCTTGGTGATGCCGATGCCGTGCTCGCCGGAAATGACCCCGCCGAGCGAACGCGCCAGCGCCATGATGCGGGCCACCGCGGCATTGGCTTCCTGCAGCATGCCGTAGTTGTCCGAATTCACCGGGATGTTGGTATGCACATTGCCGTCGCCGGCGTGCATGTGCAGCGCGACGAACACGCGGCCGCGCAGCACCTCCTTGCGGATTGTTTCGATGCGGTCGAGCACCGGGCGATACATCGCACCGTCGAAGATCTCGTCGAGCAGCGGTTTGAGTTCGCGCTTCCACGACACGCGCACCGAATAGTCCTGCAGCCGGTGGAACAGGGTGGGCTTCTCGGCGCGGTTGAGCAGCGGGCCCATCTCCACGCCAATCGACATCAGCAGCGGTTCGGCGCGCGCCAGCGGCATGTCGAGGTTGTCCAGCAGCCACTGCCAGCGGCCGCGCACCGCCGCCACCTGTTGCAGCGCCTGGGTGCGGCGGTCACCGATCAGTTCGTCGGTGTCGACATTGGCGTCACCGGCGTGCAGCGGCAGTTCGCCGCGCAGGAAATCGACCAGCGCGTCGCACAGGCGCAGCTTGCTGGCGATCGACAGTTCGATATTGATGCGTTCGATGCCGTCGCAGTAGTCACCCATGCGCGGCAGCGGGATGACGACGTCCTCGTTGATCTTGAACGCGTTGGTGTGGCGGGCGATGGCGGCGGTGCGGGCGCGGTCCAGCCAGAAGGTCTTGCGCGACTCGGCCGACACGGCGATGAAGCCTTCGGCGCCGCGCTGGTTGCACAGGCGCACGACTTCCGACGCGGCGGCCATGACCGTCGTTTCGTCATCGCCGACGATGTCGCCGATCAGCACCATCTTGGGCCGGCCGTGGCGGCGCGCCTTGGTGGCGTAGCCGACTGCGCGCACGTAGCGCTCATCGAGATGTTCGAGGCCCGCCAGCAGCACGCGCGCGTTGCCCGATTTCGGCAGGCCGTCAAGGTAGTCCTTGATCTCGACGATGGCCGGCACCGCTTCGCGCACCTGGCCGAAGAATTCGAGGCAGACGGTGCGGGTGACCGGCGGCAGCTTGTGCAGGATCCAGCGCGCGCTGGTGATCAGGCCGTCGCAGCCTTCCTTCTGCACGCCGGGCAGGCCGGCAAGGAATTTGTCGGTGACGTCCTTGCCCAGGCCTTCCTTGCGGAAGCGGGCGCCCGGCACTTCGAGCAGTTCGGCGGCGCCACGCGGCGTGCGGCCATCGGTTTCGAAGCGCTGGATCGAGAAGCGCACGACGGGCGCGTCGTGGATCTTGCCGAGGTTGTGGTCCAGGCGCGTGATTTCCATCGGCCAGCCGTCGGCGTCGACCATGCGCCAGCTCGCCAGATTGTCGAGCGCGGTGCCCCACAGCACGGCCTTCTTGCCGCCGGCGTTGGTGGCGATGTTGCCGCCGACGCAGGAAGCGTCGGCCGAAGTCGGGTCACAGGCGAACACCAGACCGGCGTTCTCGGCGGCGTCCATGACGCGGCGGGTCACCACGCCGGCACCCGTGCGTATCGTCGCGTAGGGCTCCGACAGGCCGGGCAGTACCATGGGCTCGACCGCGCCGAGATCGATCAGCTTTTCGGTATTGATGACGGCCGATTTCGCCGACAGCGGCACGGCGGAACCGGTGTAGCCGGTGCCGCCGCCGCGCGGCACGATGGTCAGGCCGAGCTCGATGCAGCCGCGCACCAGCGGCGCGATCTCGTCCTCGGTGTCCGGGTAGAGCACGACCAGCGGATATTCGACCCGCCAGTCGGTGGCGTCGGTCACGTGCGACACACGGGCCAGACCGTCGAAGGCGATGTTGGCTTCGCGCGTGTGGCGGCCGAGCACCTTGCAGATGCGACTGCGCAGCTTGCGGGTCTCACCGAAGCCGGCGGCGAAGGCGTCGACCGCGTTGCGGGCGGCGGCCAGCAGTTCGCCCACCTTGCGGTCGCGTTCCTGCGAGGCGGCGTCGCTGCCGGGCTGACGACGCTGTTCGATCTCGCGCAACCGATGGCGCATCGCACCAACGAGCGCGTCCTGCCGCTTCGGGTTGTCGAGCAGGTCGTCTTCGAGATAGGGATTGCGCTGAACGACCCAGATGTCGCCCAGCACTTCGTAAAGCATGCGGGCAGACCGACCGGTCATGCGCTCGTCGCGCAGGCTGGACAAGGTGTCCCACATGCGGGCGCCCAGCAACCGGATGACGATTTCGCGGTCGGAGAGCGAGGTGTAGTTGTACGGGATTTCGCGCAGTCGGGTAGGGTCGCGCGAAGCTTGCAAATCGATGAGCGCGGTAGCGGATTCCATCAACAAGCCATGAAGCGAATCGGAGCGGCATTATACGCCTGCTTCTTGTGCACTGCGCCACAATTGGCGCGAAGTGCGCCGGGGTGTTGTCCTTGCGACGCACCCGACCTGTCCTGAACGGAAGAATCGATTGGATACCCTGACCCACGCACTGTCCGGCGCGCTGCTCGGCCGCTTCATGGCACGCACGCCGGCCGACGAACGCCACCCCAAGGTCTGGCAGACGGTGCTTGCCGGCGGTCTGGCCGCCACCTTTCCGGACCTCGACTTCGTGCTCGGCTACGTCTCCGAGCTCACCTATCTGCGCGGCCACAGAGGTGTCACGCACTCTCTCATTCTGCTGCCTTTGTGGGCGCTGCTGCTGGCATGGCTGATGCCGCGTCTGCTGCGCGCGCGCAGCGTCGGCTGGCAGCGCTTCTACGCAGTGGTGTGCGCCGGCATCGCCATCCACATCCTGGGTGACCTGATCACGCAGTTCGGCACCATGATCCTGGCGCCTTTCTCGGATCAGCGCTTCGGCTGGGGCACCACTTTCATCATCGACCTGCCACTGACCGGGCTGCTGATTGCCGGCCTCGTGGCGAGCGCGCTGTGGCGGCGCAGCCGGCTGCCAGCTGCCCTCGGCCTGGCCGCGGTATGCGCATGGGTCGGCGTGGGTGCGGTCGGCAAGTCGGAAGCCATCGAGGCCGCGCGGCGTCATGCGGTGGAGCAGGGCATCGCCTTCGTCGCGATCGACGCGATTCCGCGGCCGGCTTCGCCTTTCAACTGGACCGCGGTGATCGACGACGGCCAGCGTTACCACATCGCGCACATCAATACGCGGCGTACCGAACTGCTGGGGGCGGGGCCCGACGACAACCTGATTCGCCGTTTCTCCGCCCACTACCGGCCGGTCGCGCTGGCGCAGTGGCAGGTGCGCGAGCGCTTCGGTAACGGCGGCCTCGGCGAGGTGCGGGAGCAGGTGCGTGCCGTGTGGTCGGCACCGGACTTCGCCTTTTTCCGCTGGTTCGCGATGTTTCCGGTGCTGGACAGCGTGGGCAGCGCAGGCGGGGGCGCCTGCGTCAGCTTCCGCGACCTGCGCTTCGAAACGCCGGGGCGTGACACGCTGCCGTTCCGCTATGGGCTTTGCGAGAACGGGGCGGGATGGGCGCTGGTCGAGCGGACGATGGCGGGCTGGCGCGCTCTGAGCGGCCGCTGACGTAAAAAGGGCCGGGCCGGCGGTCCGCAGACCACCGACCCGGCCCTCATCGCTGCAGGGCAATCAGTACTTCACTGCCACCGTCAGCTGGAAGGCGCGCTCGGTACCCGGCACGGCGAAGCCGCCGTTCTCGTAAAGCGCTTCGTAATAGCGCTTGTTGAACACGTTGAGCACGTTCAGGCGGACGTCGTAGCGCGGCTGTTCGTAGGCCAGCATCAGATCGGTACGCACGAAGCTCGGGGCGCGGCCCTGAGCGATCGGCGCGCAGGCGCTGTAAGCCCAGGCATTGCTGGCGTTGGCAGCTGCGGAGTCGCACTGGCCGATACCGTAGGCAAGGCGCGAACCTTTGCCTTCGATGCCGACGCCAGCGCGCCAGTTAGGCATGAAACGGTAGGTCGTCCACAGATTGAAGGTGTAGTCCGGCGTGTTGCGCGGTGTGGCGCCCACACTGTTCGGATTGTACTTGCCGCGATAGACGAGGCGGTTGGCGTTTGCCGCCTGACCGGCCTGGAAAGTACCGCCCGCTGCTGCTACGACTTGGCCGAAGGTGCCCAGTAGCTCGCCGTCGAATTGATCGTCAATTTCGGCGCGCATCAGCGCAATGCCACCGAACACATCCCACTGCGGTGTGATACGGCCGGCCGCCTCGATCTCGAAACCATCGGTATGGCGTTCTTTCGACAGCACGGCGGAGTTCGCCTGTTCGAGATCGGTGTTTCGCTCGTTGAACTTTGTCGCGCGATACAGCGCGGTACGCAGAGACAGTGCGCCATCGAACAGCTCCCACTTCGTGCCCAGTTCGACCGTGCGGCTGCGCTCGGCGTCGTACTTGATGTTGGCCGGCGACAGCTGATAGAGGTCAGCGGTCGGGTTGAACGAATCGCTCCACGCAAGGTAATAGGTCGACAGATCGGTCGGCTGATACAGCAGGCCGCTGCGATAGCTCCACTCGTTGTACTTCAGATTGAATGCCGTGGTGACGCCGGTCTGCGATGCGAGCGAGGCGTAGTCGGCGTCCATGCGGTCATGACGCAGGCCGAGCAGCAGCTTCCATTTCGGGATGAACTCGATCTGGTCCTGCGCGTAGAAGCTGTAGGAGTCGCCCTCGTAGCCTGCGGGGTTGAAGCGCGCACGATTGCCGTAGGCCGCGGGAACGGCGACGTCCGGGTCCGGGTTGCCGACCGTGGTCGTCGGTGCGGTCACCGCGATCGACGTGTAGCTCCAGCGATCCGCCTTCTCGCGCAGCAGTTCGACGCCGAACAGCGCCTCGTGCTTCATGCCGGCCAGTTCGAACTTCGTCGTCAGGTCGCTCTGCAGCGTCACGGTGTGCTCACGGCCACCGCGAGCCTGACGACCGCGGGTGATCACCGTGGCGTCGGTGACGGTGGAGCTGTTCACGTTGGCAGGCAGCCGTGGCGCGACTGCCCACAGGTCGCGCTTGTAGTCGGCGAAGCGGGCGACCGTGCGCAGTTCGGTGTCCTGTGAGAAGCGGTGGGTCCAGATGCCGGTACTGATGTTGGTGTCGTTCTGTTCGTAGTCCGAAGAAGTGCCGTAGAAGGCGCTGGCGGATACGTCCAGAGGACGGCGAGTGACCTGGGTGCGCGTGATCGGCGTGGCGAGCGCGCGGCTGATGAAGGGCACGCCATAGTCCGGCACGTTCTTCGTCGTGTAGTAAAGATGACCGATCGAGAATTCGTCGGCCGTGCCGATGCCCCAGCGCAGCGTCGGCGCGATGCCCTCGCGTTCGGATTCGACGCCGCGGCGCGAACTGCCGGCGTCGGTCTTCATCGCGCTGATGCGCAGTGCAGCGTTCTCGCCGACCACCTTGTTCACGTCGGCGGTGACGCGGCCGTAGTCGTAGCTGCCGACGGTGGCCGACACTTCGGTGCGGTCGACGAGGCCTGGCTGCTTGCTGACCCGGTTGATCACGCCGCCCGCCTGACCGCGACCGAACAGCATGGCGGCCGAGCCGCGCAGCACGTCGATCTGTTCGACGTGGAAGGTTTCGCGGTTGTACTGAGCCACGTCGCGAATGCCGTCCAGGTACAGGTCGCCGAAGGAATAGAAGCCCCGCAGCATGATGTTGTCGCCGATGCGACCGCCCTCGCCAGAGTTGAAGGTGAGGCCGGCGACGTGGCGCAGCGCGTTCTTCATCGTGTCCGAGTTGCTGTCCAGCATCAGCTGCTCGGTCACCGTGGTGATCGCCTGCGGAATGTCCTTGGCCAGCTGCTTGGTTTTGGCCGAGGTGACGATGCCGGTCTGGTAGCCGCGGTTCGGCGAGTTCGGGCGGTCGTATTCGTCGCGCACCTTCACTTCCGGCAGAACCGGAACATTGGAGTCGGTGGCGGGCTTCTGTTCTTCGGCGCCGGCGGTGGACGACAGGGCCATCAGCATGGCCGCGGCCAGCGTCAGCGGCTGCTGCGGGATCGAGCGTTTCATCAGTGCAAGTCCAGTAGGTTGATATCGGGGGCTGGACTGGCTTGCTGCGACGCAAAGAGGCTGGCTGGTCCGCTGCCCGGCGCGTGCGAGGAACACGACAATGGGCAAGTGCGGCGCAGTGTAAATGAGAACAGTTATTAGAAACTGGATGTTGCGGCATCGCAACAATCGATTCGTGTGCAATCAAAATTCCGCGCGGGTAGGTGGGTTGCGCGGACTGCCTCTGTGAGGTCCCCTCAGGTAGAATGAAAACTGTTCTCAACATCTGAACCACGGATATTGCAATGCCGACGCCTTCCGACGTGGAATCCCCGACGCCCGGTCCGACCGCCGGTTTCGCGCTCAGCAGCGCCACCGTTGGCGTGCCGATGACCGTAGTCGAGGTGCGCGCTGACGCCCGGGCGCCGGAGTGGGCCAGCCGGCTGCGCGAACTCGGGTTCATCACCGGCGAGCCCGTACGCGTGCTGCGTCGCGGTCAGCCGGGCGGCGAGCCGCTGGCGGTACGGGTCGGCGTGTCGACGTTTGCGCTGCGCCGCGCCGAAGCCGACTGCGTACTGGTGCGAGCGGCCGATGGAGCGGCAGCGTGACGCAGACGGTGGTCGATAGCAGCCGACTCGGCCCGGCCCTGCTGGCGCTGGTGGGCAACCCGAATTGTGGCAAGACCGCGCTGTTCAACCTGCTCACCGGCAGCCGGCAGAAGGTGGCGAACTATGCCGGCGTGACCGTCGAGCGCAAGGAGGGCGTCCTGCGCACGCCGTCCGGTCGCCGACTGGCGGTGCTCGATCTGCCCGGGACCTACAGCCTGACGCCGCATTCGCCGGACGAGCAGGTCACGTGTGATGTGCTGGCCGGGCGTCTGTCCGGCGAGCGCCGTCCCGATCTGATACTTGCGGTGGTCGATGCGACTCACCTGCCGCGTCAGCTCAGGCTGGTGCTTGGTCTGATGCGCCAAGGGCTGCCGGTGGTCGTTGCGCTAAACATGACCGACCTTGCCCGGGCGCGTGGCATCCACGTCGATGCCGAGGCGCTGTCGAAAGCGCTCGGCGTGCCGGTGGTGACCACGGTGGCGGTGAAGTCGGGCGGTGCCGACGCGCTGCTCGAACTGCTCGAGGACGTGCGACCGGGTGCCGCGCTGCCGGCAGCCGAGGCGGGCGACGTCGCTGACGACCACAGACGCGTGCGCGACATCCTCGCTTCGCTCGGGCTCGATACCGTTCAGGCGCACGCCTTCAGCGACCGCGCCGACCGCGTGCTGCTGCATCCGCTCGTCGGTCCGCTGCTGCTGTGCGCGCTGCTGTTCCTGATCTTCCAGGCGGTGTTCGCCTGGGCCGAGGCGCCGATGGGCTGGATAGAGGCGGCGACGGCCGCGATCGGCGAAGCGGTCGGAGCGGCGCTGCCGGATGGTCTGCTGCGCAGCCTGCTGGTCGATGGCATTGTGGCCGGGCTGGGCGGCGTGCTGGTCTTCCTGCCACAGATCGTCATCCTGTTCTTCTTCATCCTGCTGCTCGAGGAATCGGGCTATCTGCCGCGCGCCGCCTTCCTGCTCGACCGGCTGATGGGCGGCGTCGGGCTGTCCGGCCGCTCCTTCATTCCGTTGCTGTCGAGCTTCGCCTGCGCGATACCGGGCATCATGGCCACGCGCACCATCCAGAACCCGCGTGACCGCTGGGTCACCATCATGATCGCACCGCTGATGACCTGTTCGGCGCGATTGCCGGTGTATGCGCTGCTGATCGGCGCCTTCATTCCGTCGCGCACCGTTGCCGGCGGGCTGGAACTGCAGGGGCTGGTGCTGTTTGCGCTCTACCTGGCGGGCATCGTGTCGGCCATCGCCATCGCGTGGCTGCTCAAGCGCTTCGGTGCGCGCGACCTGACGCAGACGCTGATGATGGAACTGCCTGACTATCACTGGCCGTCGGTGCGCAATATCGCGATCGGCCTGTGGCAGCGGGTGCTCATCTTCCTGCGCCGGGTCGGCGGCATCATCCTCGCGCTGACCGTGCTGCTGTGGTTCCTCGCCACCTTCCCGTCGCCGCCGCCCGGCGCCACCGGGCCGGCGATCGAGTACAGCTTCGCTGGCACGCTGGGGCGCTTCCTGCTGCCGCTGTTCGAACCGGTCGGTTTCAACTGGCAGATCGCCGTGGCGCTGGTGCCCGGCATGGCGGCACGCGAGGTGGCAGTCAGTGCGCTGGGTACCGTGTATGCGCTGTCGGCCACTGCCGACGACACGGCACAGGCGCTGGCGCCGCTGATTTCGGCCAGCTGGGGGCTGCCCACAGCGTTGTCACTGCTCGCCTGGTTTGTGTTCGCGCCGCAATGTCTGTCGACGCTGGCGACCGTGCGGCGTGAGACCGGTGGCTGGCGGGCGCCGCTGCTGATGGCGGGCTATCTGTTCGGCCTGGCCTGGCTGGCGGCCTTCCTGACCTACCGCATCGCATCGGGAGTGAGCGGGTGATCTTGCTGACCGACTTCGTTGCGCTGTGTGCCGTGGCGCTGGCCGCGCTGGTGGCTGGTCGGGCGCTGCGCCAGTGGTGGCGCGCCCTGCGTGCGCCGTCTGCCGGTTGCGGCGGATGCAGCGACTGCAGCCGGCCGTCCGCGCTTCAGACGCGCCCGGACGGCGAGTCGAGCAGGTGCTGATAGACGTAGCTGCGCAGCAGTATCCAGCTCTGATTGTCCAGTTCGGCAAACTCGATGCCGCAGGCGATACCGCCGTCCGGCAGCGGATGGGCGTTGCGCACCGTGCCTTCGCACTGCACCTCGATGTCGACGAAATGCAGATTGAGCGGCAGCGTGAAGCTCAGCGTTTCCCCCACTTCGCCCGCGGCGGCGCTGCTGCGCAGTTCGGCCCCGGTGGCGCTCAGATTGGTGACGCGCACGGCGCGCGCGTCAGCGCCCTTGAGCTGTACCGCGATGTCGGTGCGGACGCGTTCTGCGCGGCGGATGCGACGGCTCGAGACCGCTGACGGAAACTCCAGGTGCAGGTATTCGTAGGGACTGACTGCGCGTTTGAGCACGCGGCTGTTGAAACTGAAGGCCTTGCGTCCGGAGAAGGTGCGCACCAGCACGGTGTCGCCCTCGATCAACGAGCCGCTCCAGTTCTTTTCGTCGGGCATGGTGACCAGCAGCGAACGGTCTTCGGTATAGCCGACCAGCCTGACGACGCGTGCGCCGCCGGTGATCTTGGCCGGTGGATCGAGCTGCATGCGGTCGCCGACCTTCAGGCCCATGCCGAGGAAGGTCGAAGTGCTGGATTCGATCGGATTGCTTGCCATCGGAGGATATCTGCCGTGTCGTGTGCCTGTCATGCCGCGCGCACTCGTGGTGCGCGAGCATCCGGGTTTACGGCGTGCCGATGGTCTCCTGAACCCCTCTCTACGCTTTTTTACCGATCAAGCCGGCTCGGCGATCAGCACGGTCCCGCCATCGTGCGCGTCATGCAGCAAGCGGCAACGCAAGCCGAAGGCCTGTGCCAGTTCGGGTGAGGCCAGCACGGCGGCGGGTGCGGCGTCGGCGCGGATGCGGCCGTCGGCCAGCAGCACCATGCGGTCGGCGTAGCGCGCGGCCAGATTCAGGTCGTGCACGATGGCCAGCACCGCACAGCCTCGACGCTGGGCGAATTCGCGTGCGCAGGCCAGCGTGCGGTGCTGCCAGGCGATGTCGAGCGCCGCCACCGGCTCGTCGAGCAGCAGCGCGTGCGCGCCTTCGGGTGCCGTCCAGATCTGCGCCAGCGCGCGCGCAAGGTGCACGCGTGCCTGCTCGCCGCCGGACAGCGTGGCGCAGATGCGTGCCGCCATGCCATCGACGCCGGTCAACGCCATGGCGGCACGGGCGATCTGCCGGTCTTCCGCGCCGGGGTGGCCGCGGTGGTGCGGGAAGCGGCCAAGCTCGACCACCTGGGCGGCGGTGTATTCGAGGTCAGTCCGCTGGTGCTGGGCATGCACGGCGCGCATCTGCGCCAGCGCAAGCGGTGCGATGTCCTGCAGCGCGGCGCCGGCACACAGCACGCTGCCGTGTGCGACGTCCATATCGCCGGCCAGTGCGCGCAGCAGCGTGGTCTTGCCGGCGCCATTCGGGCCGACCAGCGCCAGCAGTTCGCCCGGTTTCAGCGCGAGGGTCACGTCGTCGAGCAGCCGCCGACGGCCGGCGCGGACGGTCAGGTTGCGGGCGGCGAGCATGTCAGGTGCTTTCGTGCGCGGCGCGGCGGCGCAGCAGGGCGATGAAGAAGGGGGCGCCGAACAGTGCCGTCAGCACGCCTATTGGCAGTTCGGCCGGTGCTACCCAGGTACGGGCTGCACTGTCGGCCAGCACGACCAGCGCGGCGCCGCTCAGCGCGCTGGCCGGCAGCAGTCGGGCATGTGCCGGACCGACCAGCCGACGAGCGAGGTGAGGGGCGATCAGCCCGATGAAGCCCAACGTGCCGGTCAGCGCCGTGGTGGCGCCGACCGCTAGCGCGATCAGCAGCACGCAGCTGCGGTTCAGGCGCGCGGTGGCCACGCCGAGGTGTGCCGCCTGCGACTCGCCCAGCGCGAGCGCGTCGAGCGGTCCGGCGCGGCGCAACAGCGCGCCCAGCGCCAGAGCGACCGCCAGAGACGCCGCGACCACGCTGGGCCAGGTCGCGGCGGCGAGACTGCCCAGGGTCCAGAAGGTGAACTGCCGCACCTGCGCGTCGCTGCCCATGAACATGAGCAGACCGATGCCGGACATCGCCAGCGCATTGATGGCGATGCCCGACAGCAGCATCAGCGTGACCGAACTGCGGCCATTGCGGCGCGAGGCCGCGTACACGACGGCGGTGGTCAGCGCGGCGCCGGCGAAGGCGGCCAGCGGCAGTGCCGAACTGGCGAGCCAGCCACCCGCGCTCATCGCCCGCTCGCCGAGCACCACGACACAGGCGGCGGCCAGTGCCGCGCCGCTGCTGACGCCGACCAGCCCCGGGTCGGCCAGCGGATTGCGCATCAGGCCCTGCATCGCCGCACCGGCGATACCGAGACCGGCGCCGGCGATCACACCGAGCAGCACGCGCGGCAGGCGCAGCGTGCGCACCACCAGTTCGGCTTCGCTGCCGACGTCGGCACCGAACAGCGCGCCGAGCACCGCCATCGGCGACAGGCTGACCGCGCCGCTGCCCAGTGCGAGCACGACGATGCAGAACAGCGCCAGCGCGAGCGCCGGCAGTGCCAGCGAAGCAGGCGCCCCGGCCGACAGAGTGAGTGCGCGCGTACTCACGGCGCGCGCATCCGGCGCGCCAGCTCGCTCACCGCCTGCGGCAGACGCGGGCTGAAGCCCAGCATGCGCAGTGCGTCGAGGCTGACCAGCCGGTTCGCCCGCGCGGCCGGCAGCGCCGACAGACCCGGGCGGGCGAGGAAGGCCTTGGCGCCACCGGCGGCGGCGATGGCCTCGTCGGTCGTCACGATCACGTCGGGCGCGGCCGCCAGCGCCGCTTCCAGTGTCAGCGGCCGGTAACCGCGAAAGCGCCCGGCCATCACGTTGACGGCGCCGGCATAGCCCAGCATCGCGTCGGCCGCCGTGTCGTCGCCCGCCACCATCGGACTGCTGCCGCCATGGTCGAGGATGAACAGCGCGCGCGGCCGGCCGGGCAGGGCGCCGACCTCGCGTTGAGCCTCCTTCCAGTCGCGATCGAAACGCTCGGCCAGCGCGCGACCAGCGTCGTCCATCGCCAGCGCGCCCGCTACCGTGCGGATGGCGTTGCCGACCTGCGCCGCGCTGTGTTCCGGCGGTAGCTGGATCACCTGCACGCCGGCGCCGCGCAACTGCGTCAGCGTGACCGGCGGGCCGGCGTCGGCGGTGGCGATCAGGTGGGTGGGTCGCATCGACAGCACGCCCTCGGCCGCCAGCGCGCGTTGGTAACCCACCTTCGGCAGCGCCTGCGCGGAGGCCGGCCAGGTGCTGGTGGTGTCGGTCGCGACGATGCGGTCGGCCGCGCCGAGCGCATGGACGATTTCGGTCACCGCGCCGCCGACCGTGACCAGCCGCTGCGCCGGTGCGGCGACAACCGCCCCGGCGGCGAACAGCAGCGCCACCAGCGCGCTGCAGACCAGTTGGCGGCTCATGCCGCGAGGCTGTCGGCGGTGCCGAGCTGGGCCACCAGTGCACGCCAGTCCTCGCGCTCCGGCTTGCCCGGTTTGCGCTCGCCAAAGAACAGCGCAATGGTTTCGCCGGCGGCGTCGAGCAGTTCGACCGAGGTGACTACGCCATCAGCAGTCGGCTTGCGCACGATCCAGGTCTGGTCGACCAGGTCCTGCCGCAGGTGTAGGTTGAAACCGGGGTCGAGCACGTTGAGCCAGGGCCCCATCACTTCGACACGATGTACCGGCCCGGTGTGGATCTGGATCATGCCCGGGTTGCCGACGAAGCACATGACCGATACCCCGTCGGCGGCCGCGACTTCGAGCAGCGAACGCGTCAGATCGTTGCCGATCCGGTTGGCGTGGCCTTCGGGCGCGATCTGCATGGCCTGCCGGCGCGACACCTTGTGCCGGCGCAGCAGCGGGAAGAAGTCGTGCGTGTCCTGCATGCCCAGCCAGTCGCGGCGGAAGGCGACGGCGTCGATGGCGTCGAGTGGCGTCTCGTCTTCGGCGGGCGCGCTGCGCGGTGCGACCTTTTCGCCGGCGCCCTGGTCGGTGGCGGTGAACTCGGCGACCAGCCGGTCCCAGGCCGCGAGATCGGTGCCGGCGCGCGAGAACACCTTGTGCACGGCGTCGCCGTGCACGTCATAGAACTGCAGGCTGCGCGACTCGCCCTTCGGACCCTGTTCGGTCACTGCGTAGCCGTATGCCCAGCGACCGTAGAAGATGCGCAGGTCGATGGCGCTGCCCAGCGCCAGACCGACCTTGGCGTCGCCGGACATCTGTTCGAAGCACCCGGTCTTTTCGTGGACGGCTGCTTCGTTGCGCGTCAGCGCCATCACCTCGCCCAGCTCGGGCATGCGGCGGAACAGTGTGTCGAAGGGCGCGCTCAGGCGCACGGCGTCGCGGCCGACGCCACTGGCAATCGCTTCGCCCTCGCTGATGCCGAGGGCTGCGGCGGCGTCGCGATTGCGCAGGCGGCGCTCCGCCTTCAGTGCGTGGAAGGTGTGATAGAGGCTTTCGGGATCGGTGTGCGGTGTCATCGCGGTCTCCCGGTATCAGGCGCGACGACGTGCCAGGGCGCCGAGCAGGCCCAGACCGGCAGCCAGCGACATCCAGGTCGCCGGTTCCGGCACCGGCTGAGCGAGTACGGCGAGCTGGTCGAGGCTGAGGTGCGCTTCCGAACTGGTGAAACTGAACTGCAGCGACAGCGGATCGGTGACCGCCCAGGTCCAGTAGGCTTCTTCCTCGCTGCCACCGAAGCCGCCGAGCGCGGCACTGTAGCTGACCACCTTGTTCGCGGCGATGCCATTGAGCGTGGCGACGGTGTCGGCCGCCGTGCCCTGGGTGGCGATGCGCAGCCACACATTCCAGGTACCGCTCTGCACGACGTCGAGGTCGACCAGGAAGGACGCTGCGCCGGCGGCGCTGTACAAGTTGCCGCTGCCGGTCAGGAAGCTACCGGCGCCCGGGTTGAGCTGACTCACGCTGCCACTGCCGGCGATGTCGGGCGTGGCGTCGGTGGTGAAGCTGTCGAACACGTTCCACTCGGCATAGACGCTGCCGCTGGCCCACGGCGTGGCCGCGGAGCTGCCGTTGCCGTCATGACCGGCGAGCGGGGTATCCCAGCTGGCGCTGGTGGCGAAGGCGGCGGTGGATGACAGTGCGCACAGGGCGCCAGCGGACAGCAGAAGGCGGAAAGACATGATGGACCTCGTTCTGAGCCATCCATCCCTTCCCCGCGAAGGCGATCGATCAGGCGGTTTCTGTGATTTGAAAACCTGCTCCGCGGCCCCGCGCCGCCGGAGTGTGCTGCGTCGCGCCGGCCTCAGCCGGGCGCGAAATCGATGACGTACCGATACTGCTTGCCGCAGTCGATGATGACTTCCTTCTGGCCGCGCTTGAGCAGACGGACCTCGACGCTCAGCGAGCCGAAGCCGTCGTGCCGGATCAATTCATCCAGCAGGGCGGACAGGCGCACCTTCAATGCTTCGGTCGGTTCGTTGCCTGAGGCGGACATGGATGCTTGCGGTTTGGCCGCGGACGGTCGATTTCTTTAAATGATAATGATTCGCAGTATGGTGTCAAGCCTCAGGCATGACGACAGCGCTGCGCAGCATCGCGGCGTGGGCGAGCGAAGGGGAACGAGATGAATGCAAGGGCCTGGAGGCGGCCGCCAGTGAGGAGCGGGGCGACGTTGCGCCGCCCCGCTGGGTGATCAGTTGCCGACCTTGCGCAGAACGAAGCGGCTGGCCAGCCCGGTGGCGTCACCGCGATCTTCCAGCACGTCGAGCAGCAGGGCGCCTGAGCCGAGCTGATCGAGCGCCGACGGTGCGATCCAGTACTCGCAGCCGGCCACTTCGCCCAGCTTGACGTCATGATCGTCGACCGGCAGCGAGCCAACCGGGCGGCAGCGCGGCTGCAGTACGTCGCCGGTCGCGTCGTGCAGGAACATCAGTGGCCCGTAGCGTGCCGACAGCCGGATGATGAGCATGACGGCATCGACACTGGCCGCCAGCCCCGGAAGTTCGGACGGGTCGGGCATGAGGCCGAGGCAGTAGGGGTCGGATGGGTGTGGCATGGTGCGGTCATTCAATGGAGGTGGCGGCCCGTCCGCTGCCGCGCGTCGGTGCGTGGCGCCGCGTTCCGGGCGGGGCGTGCCGGCGCGCAGTCTTCGACAGCTTTAGAACGGCCATGCTGGCAGACATCGGGCGTGACTCCTGTGCGCAAAGACAGGATGGGCGGGGCGCCCCTCGCCGGGGCGTCGCGGAAACAGGCCGTCCCAGCAAGAGCCGAGCCAAGTGCGGTGAATGGCGTTGGAGCATGATTAGGAATGGTTTTTCCCGCAGGGCGTACATTCAAACGCAGTGATGTGTCCATTTACGGTGCATGACGGTGTTCATGCGTGCAACGCATGTTTCATTTGCATGTCATTGATTGGGCGCGGAAATCCAGTACAGGAGCGCATTCTTGCAGTACCGCACCGTTCTCAACATATGAAATATTGTTCAGAACCTCATCGTCACCGACAGCTTCGCCGCCCGCCCCGGCGCCTGTATGCCGACCGCACCGGCGAAGCCGTCCTGCAGGCAGTAGGTTTCGTTGGTCAGGTTGTCGAGGTTGAAGCGCATTTGCGTGTCACGCGTCATCTGCCAGCTCGCGAACAGGTCGTACAGGCGCACGCCGTACTGCGTGCCTATCGTGCCAACGCCGGGCACGACCAGTGTGCCCGGGCGCGAGCACACGGTGGCCGTGGTGCTGGTGGCCGCTCTACGGTCCGCGATGTCGCGCATTCGCACGCCAGCCTCGACCCGCCCGTCGAAACCGCGCACGCCGGCGCTGATGCTCAGCGTGTCGCCAGGCACGCCATAGAGCGCGTAGTCGGTGCCGGCCACCGCATTGGTGATGCGGCCGTCAATCTCCGACCAGGACAGTGACGAGAAGGCGTGCCGTCCGTCGTAGCTGATTTCGAGTTCGGTGCCTTTGCGCCGCTCCTTGCCCGGCTGGCCGACTTCGCCGCCGATATTGCTCAAGGACGTGAGCAGATGACGGGTGTGGATGTCGTAATAGGTCACCCGCGCCTGCCAGCGGCCGTCGCGCGGTGAGGACGGCTGCGGCATCCAGGCCAGCGTCAGTTCGTGGTTCGACGATTCCTGAGGCCGGTAGAGCGCTCCGCAGATTTCGTTGTCGGGTGCGAGGTCGAGTGCAGGATCGTAGGTCTGACCGTAGCCTGACGGATCGTACAGCGGTTCCGGGTAGAGCACCGGGTTGCCGGGCAAGGCCCAGCCGGCGCTTTTTGCGCAGCGACTGGCGAAACTGCCGCGTGCGAAGTACTCATCAACCAGCGGCGGGCGGAACGCTTCGTGGTAGCGCACGGTGGCCGACCAGTCGCTGCGCGGGATGCGCCAGGTGAGCGCCGCTGCGGGCGACAGCTTGACGAAGCGGATGTCCGGCGACTGTCCGGCGGCGATCATGTTGGTGCGTGTCTGGTCCTCGGCGCTGACGTGGTAGCGGTCCAGCCGGGCGCCCGGCGTGAAGGTGAAGGCGCCGAGCGTGAACGCGTTCTCTACGATCAGCGCATCCGACACCTTGTCGCCCGGCGGTTGCGCTTCGTTGAAACCGTTCGGGTAGACCTGCTGGTTGGTCAGCGCGCGCGAGGTGACGCGCGAAATGTCGCGGCTGTTGCGTATGCCTTGGTAGCCCACGCTGAGTACGCCCTGCAGTTCGCCGATTGCATAACGCGTGTCATTGAACACTTCGGCGGTCCAGATCGAGTATCGCCAGGCGTCGTCGCAGCGGTCGATGCGGAAAGCCGCCGGAAAGGCGGTCGATGGCGATACGCAGATGCGGCTCTGCGTAATGCGGTGTACATCGTCCAGGTCGGTCGTTTCGTAGGCGAGGGTGCCGCGCAGCGCGATCCACGAGTCGGCTGGCGCGTAGTTCACGCGCAGATTGGTGGTGGTGTCCTCGATGCTGCGTTCGACCACGCCGAACTGGCCCGCACTGCCGGCCGTCGCGTCATAGGGCGCGCGCTCGGGGCCACCGGTGTAGTAGGTCTGGCTCAGTTCCAGCGTCAGGTCGTCGCTGGCGTAGAAAGTGGCCTTGGCGAAGCGGCTTTCCGAATGGACGGCAGTCAGGTCGAGCCGGCTGCGGTCGGGCAGGCGGATGTCGTCGGAGTCGCGCCGGGCGATCGACACGACCAGATCGAGATAGCCGTTCGGCCGACCGTATACCGTCACCATGCGCAGCCGCTCGCTGCTGTTCGCGTTGTAGCCGTACTTGATCTGGCTGCCGAAGCGTTCTCCCGGCCGCAGGTAGTCGGCGGCGGATTTCGTGGTGGCCGAGATGGTGCCGCCGAGCGCACCCGAACCGGATTTCAGCGACGGCCCGCGCTCGATTTCGATGGCTTTCAACAGTTCGGGTTCGATGAACACGCCGCTGCCGAAGCGGTACTTCTCGAAGCCTTTCACTGCGCCGTCGATCTTGAACAGCACGTCTTCGTTGTCGGAGAAGCCGCGCAGATTGAATTTCATGCCGCTGGCACGAGGGCCGCCGTCGACGGCGACACCCGGCACATCCTTCAGCAGGTCGAATATCGTGCCCGCTTGGCGGCGTTCGATCGCCTCGGGTCCTATCGTCGTGACTGGCCGATCGGGCGTCAGTTCGACCGCGGGCGGACGGACGTCCTCGCGTGTGTCGCGCACCTGGATTTCCGGCAGCGTGACGACGTCCTCCTCGGACGGCGCACCGTCCTGCGCGGCGCACGCGAGCGGCCACATCAGCGCCAGCAGCAGCCGCGGACGCGGGGGAATTCGGTGTTTCAAGATGTCTTGACAGTCTGGATGGGCGAACGCATGCGGGCGGCACCCGCGAGGGCACCGCCCGCACGCGGCGAAATAGACTCAGTGCTGACGCGTACGCCGGCGGGCGACCAGCGTGATCACCGCCATGCCGCCAAGTAGCAGGGCCGCGGTTTGCGGTTCCGGCACCGGTGCGGCAACCAGCTGGTCGATCTGGAAGGCCTGCGACTGCGCGTGGTTGTCGGTGGCGAAGGTGATGCGGAAGCTGTCCACCGGCACCGTCGCGCCGAGGCTGGCCAGGTTCCAGGTGAAGGTGAGGTGGTTGGGATTGTTCGGGTCGGAGGCGACGAATTCACCGGTGAAGAAATCGGTGTAGCCCAGGTTCTCGCTCGCCTGCGCGCTGGAGAGCAGGAACTGCTCGCCGCCGTTGAAGCTGAGGCGCGGCAGGTTGTTCGGCGCCAGCACGCCGTAGATGCCGTTGCTGCCGGTGCTCACGTTGATATAGGTCTGGAACACGATGCTGGTCAGGCCGTCGGCCGCATCGCTGACCACCATTTCGAAGGTCGAGCCGTTGCCGGCGAACTGGTACAGGCCGGAGGAGGCCGGATAGGCGCCGCCGGAGGTGCGTCTGAGCACGGCGCCGCCTTCGGTTTCGCTGTTCGACGCGATGCCGGCAGCCAGTTGCGTGGCGGTGATGCGGGCGGCGGTCAGGTTGTTGAAACCGTCTGTAGCGACCGAGCCTTCGATGTCGTCGAAGGCGCTGTGGGTGGTGTTCGCGTAGGCGGAACCGGCGAGTGCGAAGCAGGCGGCCGCGAGCAGCGGCTTCGCGAACGGACGCAGGCGATGATGGATCATGGGTGACCTCTCTCGATGAACGGACGATGGGGTGCGCGGCCTGAAAACAGGCCTCGCGTACAGGACGCCGCATTGCAAGAGGGGCGCCGGGCGGTATGCGGGCAGGTCATGAATGCTCCATGCGTTGCATGACTGGCTGGCCGCGGTTGCCGGCTGGCTGGCAGGTGGGCCGGCCCGGAGGCCGGCGGGAAATCCGCGCGTCAGACGCGCAGGGCGTAGAACTCGACCACTTTCTGAGCTTCGAACGCGAAGGGCGTGGCGTCACCCGGCGGCAGGTGAGCCAGACGCAGGCTCAGCGCCGATTCGTCGAAGGCGATCCATTCGGCACGTTCCAGCGCCGGCGTCTGCAGTGCATCGACCACGCTCTGCACTTTGCGACCCTTGTCGGTCAGCGTTATGGTGTCGCCCACGCGCACGCGGATGGACGGGATGTTCACCCGCCGCCCATTGAGCAGCACATGACGGTGACGGACCAGCTGGCGAGCGGCCGGAATGGTCGGTGCCAGACCGCCGCGGAACACGATGTTGTCGAGCCGGCGTTCCAGCAGTTCGACCAGCTTTTCGCCGGTCGGCAGCTTGGAGCGCTCGGCCTCCTTGAACACCGCGCGCAACTGGGTTTCGGTCAGACCGTAGTTGTAGCGCAGCTTCTGCTTTTCCATCAGCTGGGCGCCGAATTCCGACTTGCGGCGGTTCGGGCGGTTGCCGTGCTGGCCCGGGGGCGCAGTGCGGTTTTCGGCCGTCTTGCGGGTCAGGCCGGGGAGGTCGGTGCCGAGTGCGCGCAGCACGCGCAGGCGGGGGCCGGTGTAGCGGGACATGGATGCTCCGGGGCAGGGGTTTCAGTGCGCGGCACGCACGGCCAGATCGCCGACCGTGTGCAGCGTCCAGCGGTTGATCAGGGCGCCGCAGACCTCGCGCATCAGCGGGTCGGCGCGTTCGTCGTCGGCCACCACTTCGAGATGGCGAATCACCATCTGCGCCACTTCAGGGCAGGGCCGTTCGGCGAAACGGGTCATCACGAACAGCGTGGCAGCGGCGAGCGTGCTCGGACTGGCTTCGCCGGCATGCTGGTGTTCCAAGGTCATGGTGCATCCTCCGTCTGGGCGGCGCCTGGGCTGCCTGGCGCGGGTGCCGCGGGTGCTGTCGGGGAAGCTGGCGGGTGTCTGCGGGGACCTGCGGTGCAGACGGTGGCTGGCGCGCGTTCTCTTTTTGATGAGAACGATTCGCATTACATCATCGGTGCAGAGGGCTGTCAAGCATCGTTCGCCGACGGATGCAAAGAAAAACGGCCACCCCGCAGGGTGGCCGTATCGTCGTGCGGAGGGTGCCGATCTACTTCGCCGCGGACGGATCGGTGACGAAACCGATGCGGGTGAGTCCGAGGCGGGCCGCCTCGCTCATCACGTGCGCCACCGAACGGTAGGGCACGTTCTGGTCGGCGCGCAGCTGGATCTCGGCGTTCTTGTCCTTCGCCGCGGCCTCCTGCAGCTTGGCTTTCAGCGTATCGGTGTCGATCTTCTCGCCGGCCCAGTAGAGCTGCTCGTCGGGGCCGATGGCGATCTGGATGTTTTCCGGCGGCAGCGTGTTGGCGCTGGTCGATTCCTTGGGCAGGTCGACCTTGACCGCGTGCGTCAGCAGCGGTGCGGTCACCATGAAGATGATGAGCAGCACCAGCATCACGTCGATCAGCGGAATCATGTTGATTTCCGCCATCGGTCCGTCGTCGTCCTGCTCGAAACTTGCAAATGCCATGTCCGGGCTCCCGATCAGTGCGCGTTGCGCGCGGCTTCGCGGCCGCGTTCGACCAGCGACAGCACGCGGTCACCGGTGGCCTTCGGATCGTTCGAGCCGCTGTCCTTGACGCCGGTCGACAGCATCACGAACACGTCATGCGCGAAGCTGTTCAACTCGGCCATCACGTTGCGCGTCGAGCGGGCGAAGAAGTTGAACGCAAGTGCTGCCGGGATGGCGGTCGCCAGACCGATGGCGGTCATGATCAGCGCCTCGCCGACCGGGCCGGCCACCTTGTCCAGCGTGCCCTGACCCGACATGCCGATGGCCAGCAGTGCGTGGTAGATGCCCCAGACGGTGCCGAGCAGACCGATGAAGGGCGCACTGGAGGCGACCGAGGCGAGGAAGGTCTGGCCGTATTCCATGCGGCTGCGATCGCGTTCGATCGAGCGCTTCAGCGCGCGGGTCAGGAACTCGTCGGCGCTGCCGGTGGCGATCAGGCCACGCGTGCCGGCATTGCCACTGCGCAGGGTTTCGACCGCGCTGAAACCTTCGTGCACCAGGTGCGAGAACGGGTCGGTCACGCCGTGCGAACGCATGTCGCGCGCCACGTCTTCCAGCGACGAGGCGTTCCAGAAGCGGTCGAGGAAGGTGCCGCTCGCGCGACGCTGGCGGAAGGCCACGATGCCCTTGAGCACGATGAGGAACCAGGTACCGATGGAGGCCAGCACCATCAGCACGAGGATGGTGGTTGCGACACCGTCTGCATTCGACAGAAAGTGCGCAAAGCCGAGGGACTCATTCATTCAAATTTCTCCTGATGGAAGCCTGATGCAAAAGTTGGCCGCCGCGCAGTGTACGCCTGACGCGGACGGGAACAAATCACGAGTTGAGACCGAAGTCGATCGGTATGTCGGCCAGACCGGCAACCGGTTCTTCGCCGCGCCGGGCGGGAACGAACTTCCACTTGCGCACCGCCTCGAGCGCCGCTTCGTCCAGACGCGGGAAACCGCTGGACTTCCGCACCTCGACATTGGTCGGCAGACCATTCACGTCGACCATCACGCGCAGCATCACGCGACCGGCTTCACCCAGGCGCTTGGACATCGGCGGATAGGCCGGGCGCGGGTTCTGCAGATAGGCGACGTTGAATTTTGGCGGGGTGACCGGCGGCGGCGCGATCGCCGGCGCCGCCGTGACCGGCGCCGGTGACGGCTCGCTGACAGGCGGTGCATCGATGGCGACCGGTTCCGGCGGCGCCGGCGGTTGCGGTGCAACGGTGGCACTGGTCGGCGCGTCGGCGGCGGCCGCGATCTGCGGCAGCGGCTGTTCCTTGCGCACCGGTTTGACCGGTTTCACCACCGGCTTCGGTTGTTCGGGCTCGACCCGCTTCACTTCCTGCGGAGGTTCCGGCGGCGCCATCGGCAGCGGTTCAGGGGCGATCAGCGTGGCCTGCATGATCATCGGCGGCGCCTCCAGCGCCGTCGGGTTGTGCACGATCCACAGCAGTGCGGCGGCGTGCAGCAGCACCGCGCCGGCGAGCGACATGCCGCGCAGCGGAAGACCCGCCGACGGGGTGCCGGAAACCGTCTCGCGACGGACGACGCGGCTGGCGGGGTGTGTCAGGCCCGCCCCCGCGGACTGCACGAAGGAAGCTTCGGAAGGAACGAATGCGGCGCTGCTCATCGGGCCGCTCCGACGGAGAGGTGGGGCGTGAAGTCGTGCATCGATCGTCGGCGTTCTGTGAGTTCAGGAATGCGGTGTGCCGGCCTGCGCGGGCGCAGGCTGGGCGGATGCTGCGGGGGCGGCCGTGAGCTGATCGAACAGGCGGGTCGCCGGGAAGGCGGTCAGCAGCCACAGCGCGGCGACACTGAGCAGTGCCGACAGTGCGCTGCGCAGCAGGGGTGTGCGCGGCGTTGCGGGTTCGGCGTGGCGGCTGTTCATGGCGGTTGTACGGACTGCGCCCGGGCGGAACCGACCCGTCGCGGACGGGCCGGCATGGCAGTTCCGTCGGGAAACCGCCGCGTGCGTCAGCTGCCGAGTTCTCCCATTGCGGACTGCGTGTAGTTCTGCAGCCCCATCTTGTCTATCAGGTCCAGCTGGGTTTCCAGCCAGTCGATGTGTTCCTCGGTGTCGGCGAGGATCTTGCGGAACAGGTCGCGCGAAACGTAATCGCCCGCGCTTTCGCTACAGGAGATCGCGTCCTTCAGCGTCGCGTGCGACTGCTGTTCGATCTTCAGATCGGCGCCGAGCATTTCCGGCACGTTCTCGCCGATCAGCAACTTGTGCAGGTCCTGCAGATTGGGCAGGCCTTCCAGCAGCAGGATGCGTTCGATCAGCATGTCCGCATGCTTCATTTCCTCGATCGACTCGTGATACTCGTGGTCGCCGAGCTTGGTCAGGCCCCAGTTCCGGTACATGCGCGCATGCAGGAAGTACTGGTTGATCGCAGTCAGTTCGTTGACCAGCTGCTTGTTCAGGTACTGCAGAACCTTCTTGTCGCCTTTCATGAGACTTCTCCTGGTCAGGCGGTGCCACAACGGTGACGCCTGACCGAATTCTAGGCCGTCGCAAGGCGAGTGCGGCGACCTGTTTATGCGAGGTATCAGGCCGCGGCGGCTTCTGCGTGTGCCCGGTGAAGACGGATCGGCTGCAGTTCGGCGCGGGCGGCGTCAATCACTTCCTTGGCGGCGCGCACGCAGCGCCCGCAGTCGCGGCAGCAGCCGAGCTGGCCGGCGACGTCGCGCACGGTGCGGCATCCGGTATGCACTGCGGCCTTGATGTCCCGGTCGGTCACCGGTTCGCACAAGCAGATGTACATGGCTCTATTTGGTCAGGATGAGTTTTCCGTTGCGCGTCAGCCGCAGCGAGTACATCTCGCCGCCGTGATTGATCGCGACCTGTTTGCGCCCGCCCAGCAACTGGCTCGAATCGAGCGCAGGCGGCGTCGGAGCAGCGGCGCTCTGCGTTGCCGGTTGCGGTGCCTGCGACGGAGGAGCGGATTGAGTCATTCGCCAATGGGCATAGAAATGAGAATGGTTCGTATTAGTACAGAAGCGAGGGGCGGTGTCAAGCGCGGCATGTGCGCTTCCCGCACATCGAAGTGCAACGATCGGTGACGCCCGCCCCTACAATCGCGGGATGGACAGAAACGCCCCTGATCACATGCCGGCCGACGCACCGTTCTGCCCGGTTCATCACCCGGACTTCATTCCCCATCCGGACCATGCCGAACAGGCGGTCAGCCGCGTGCTGTGGCTCAGCGCCCTGGCCATGGTTGCCGAGATCGTCACCGGCTACCTGTCGGGCTCGATGGCGCTGCTGGCCGACGGTTGGCATATGGGGACCCATGTGGCGGCGATGGCGATCAGTGCATTCGCCTACACCTATATGCGCGCGCACCGCGGCAGCGCCCTTTACAGCTTCGGACCGGGCAAGGTGTCCTACCTCGCCGGCTACTCGTCCAGCCTGCTGCTGGCCGGCGCAGCGCTGTTCATGATCGTCGAGTCGGCGGCGCGGCTGCGTGCGCCGCACGCGATCCACTACGACGAAGCGCTGCTGGTGGCACTGGTCGGTCTGGCGGTCAACCTGATCAGCGCCTGGCTGCTGCACGACAAGGGCGGGCATGCGCACCATGGACATGCTCACAGTCACGATCACGCTGACCACCACGCCCATCATCAGGGCGGGCACGACGACCACAATCTTCGCGCCGCCTATCTGCACGTGGTGGCTGATGCGCTCACCTCGATCGCGGCGATCGCCGCGCTGGTGGCAGGCAAGTGGGCTGGCATGAACTGGCTGGATCCGCTGGTTGCGGCGCTGGGCGGACTGCTCATCCTGCGCTGGGCCTGGCATCTGGCGCGCGACAGTGCCACCGTGCTGCTGGACCGCCAGGTCGAAGGCAGCGTGTTCGACGCCGTGCTCGGTCATGTCGATGACTGGGGCGGTCGGCCGCTGGACGTCCACCTGTGGCTGCTGGCGCCCGGACGTCACGCGCTGGCGCTTACCGTGGCGGCGTCGCCGCGGCTTGACCCGGAGGTGCTGCGCGCGCGTCTTGCCGGCGAGAAGACGCTGGCGCACGTGACGCTTGACCTGAGGGTGATCGACGACGCTTCTGGTGCGGCGCAACAATCGCTATAATCGCGGGCTTTTCACAAGGAGCGAGACATGGGTCTGGAACGAGTTCCGTCGGGCAAGGATCTGCCCAACGATTTCAACGTTGTGATCGAAATCCCGATGCATTCGGACCCGGTCAAGTACGAAGTGGACAAGGAGTCGGGCGCCGTCTTCGTCGATCGCTTCATGTCGACCGCCATGCACTACCCGTGCAACTACGGCTACATTCCGCACACCATCGCCGGCGACGGTGACCCGGTCGATGTGCTGGTGATGTCGCAGTTCGCGCTGCCGCCGGGCGTGGTCGTGCGTTGCCGTCCGATCGGCATGCTGAAGATGGTCGATGAGGCCGGTGAGGATGCGAAGCTGCTGGCCGTGCCGGTGGACAAGCTCACTCCGATGTACCGCTCGGTGCAGAGCCCGCGCGACCTGCCGCAGATCCTGCTGGACCAGATTTCGCACTTCTTCGAGCACTACAAGGATCTCGAGCCGGGCAAGTTCGTCAAGGTGCAGGGCTGGGGCGATATCGAGGACGCCAAGAAGGAAATCATGGCAGGCGTCGAGCGCTATCAGCAGGCCGAAGAGAAGCCGAACTACTGAGTTCGAACTACGGCGAGTCCGGCGCCCCGCCGCGCGTGCGGTAGGGCGTGCGCTCCTCCAGTTCGTTGATGTGCAGTGCGATGCCGGCGCGCTCCCGTTCGAGGTAGCGCGCCACCGCATCGGAAAAGTCCTCGTCGCGCAGCCAGTGCGCCGACCACGTGCGTACGGGCGTGAAACCGCGCGCCATCTTGTGCTCGCCCTGGGCACCCCCCTCGAAAGCCTGCAGGCCGCGTTCGATCGCGTATTCGATGCCCTGGTGGTAGCAGGCCTCGAAATGCAGGCAGGGTACGTATTCCATTTCCCCCCAGTAGCGTCCGTACAGCCGTGTGTCGTCGCGCAGGTTCAGTGCGCAGGCGACGTCCAGCCCGTCACGCGACGCGATCACCAGCATCAGTGATTGCGGCGTGCGTTCGCGCAGCAGCTCGAAGAAGCGGGCATTCAGATAGGGGCGCTGTCCGCGCACGCGGTAGGTGTTGCGATAGCAGGCGACAAACAGGGCCAGTTCCGCGTCGCTGATGTCGGCGCCGTCGATGCGCCTGAGCGTGACGCCGGCGTCGCGCACGCGTCGACGCTCCTGGCGTATCTTCTTGCGCTTGTCGGCACTCAGCGTGGCGAGGAATTCGTCGTGGCTGCGATAGCCGGCGTTGTGCCAGTGGAACTGTACGGATTCACGCAGCAGCAGCCTCGACGTGTCGATCGCCGCCAGTGCCGCGGCGTCCGGAAACAGCAGGTGCGCCGACGACACGCCGAGCGCACGTGCGTGTGCGATCCAGGCGTCGAGCAGCACAGCGCGCGCGGCGGTGTCCTGCGCCAGCAGTCGCGGGCCGGGAACCGGCGTGAAGGGCACGGCGCACAGCAGCTTGGGGTAGTACTCGCGTCCGCTGCGCTCCAGCGCCTCGGCCCAGGCCCAGTCGAACACGTATTCGCCGTAGCTGTGCGACTTCAGATAGCCGGGCAGGGCGGCGACCAGACGCTCGCCTTCGTATAGCGCGAGGTGATCCGGCTGCCAGCCGGTATCGGGCGACACGCAGCCGGACGCCTCGAAAGCGTCGAGCAGTGCGTGCGACAGCGTGGCGTGACCGCCGGTGAGCGCGTCCCACTGCGCCGCGTCGATGTCCGCCATCGACGCATGCCGTTCGACGCGCAGGCTGTCGCGCTTCATGCCTGCGATCAGTCGTACTTGATGTACTTGAAGCGCGGATCGTCCGGCGTACCGGCGAGCGCGCTGCCTTCTTCCGCGCCCGGTTGCCACATGATCACGTCCTCGATCTTCTTCGCCAGCTGGAAGTCGCGCTCGGTCACGCCTTTGGCTTCGTGATTGACCAGCTTCACGATCACGAAGGCATAGGACACGGCGAGATCCGGGTGATGGAAGGCGGCCTCGGCCAGATGACCGACCGTGTTCACCACCATCAGTGTGCCCTTCCAGCCGCTGGTCTTGTACTTGCGGCGGATCCAGCCGTCCTCGTAATACCACTTCGGCAGTTCCGCCTTCAGGCGGGCATCGATTTCCTCCGGCGTGAAGGCTTCGTTCGGGCCGGCTTTTCTCCACTGCGACATATCGGTCTCCTTGAGTAACGCCACTCCGACCACTGCAAGCTGCATGCGTTGCGCACGCCGGAATGAAAAAACGCGCTGCATGCACCAGACGAGCCGGGCCGTGCAGCGCGCGCGGGATTCGGCCGGACCCGGGGGCCCGGCCGGTCGCTCAGGACGCGAAGTTCGCGGCGGCGAAGTCCCAGTTCGCCAGGCTGGCGAGGAAGGTGTCCACGAAATCCGGGCGACGGTTGCGGTAGTCGATGTAGTAGGCGTGTTCCCACACATCGATGGTCAGCAGCGGCTTGGCGTCGGAGGTCAGCGGGGTGCCGGCGCCGCTGGTGTTGACGATGTCCAGCGTACCGTCGGTCTTTTTCACCAGCCAGGTCCAGCCGGAGCCGAAGTTGCCGACGGCCGAGGCCTTGAAGGCCTTCTTGAACTCGTCGAAGCTGCCCCACTTGGCGTCGATCGCGGCCGCCAGGGCGCCGCTCGGGGCGCCGCCGCCAGCCGGCTTCATGCTGTTCCAGAAGAAGGAGTGGTTCCACACCTGGGCCGAGTTGTTGAACACGCCGCCGGCCGGGGCCTTCTTGACGATGGCTTCCAGGTCGAGGTTCTCGAACTCGGTGCCCTTGATCAGGTTGTTCAGGTTGGTGGCGTAGGCTTGATGGTGCTTGCCGTAGTGAAATTCCAGCGTTTCACGAGAAATGTGCGGTGCCAGTGCGTCGAGCGCGTAGGGCAGCGGAGGCAGGGTGTGTTCCATGTTTTTTCTCCCAGTCGGTCGGTTCAAAGCCAAGTCCATGAGTGTATGGCCGGCCATCGGTCAGCACAAGGCGAGTCAGTCGGCGGCGCCGGAATCCGGGTATGAATGGCTGACTTCGACGTCCGCGTGGCCGCGAGCGAAGTCTATGCGCAGCGGCTGCCTGTGCATCAGCGTGGCGGCGTCCCGGACGATGCGGCCCTCGGTGTCGCGCACCATGGAGTAGCCGCGTGACAGCACTGCGGTCGGATCGAGCTGAGCGAGTTGCGTCGCGCCGAGGTGCGCGCGCTGGCGGGCGTGATCCAGGCGGGTGTGCATGGCGTGGCGCAGCTGTTCTGCCAGCCGCGACAGGGTTGCCTGCCGCATCGCCTGCGTCGGACGTGCGAGCCGCAGGCGCATCGCCAGTGCTTCGGCCCGCCGCTGCGCCTGTGCCCGCTGTGCCGCATGAGCGCGACGCAGCCTGTCGTAAAGGCCATGCAGCCTGTCGTGTGCGATGCCCATCTGTCTTGCAGGCGGCCGCAGTCGGGCGGCGAGGTCGTCGAGTTTCTGCCCGTGTGCATCGAGCCGGCTGCGCAGCGCCCGGGCAAGACGGGCACTCAGCGTGCGCAGACGTCCCGCCGCTTCGACGTGGCCGGCGCTGACCAGTTCGGCGGCTGCGGTCGGCGTCGCTGCGCGCACATCGGCGACGAAGTCGGCAATCGAGAAATCCGTTTCGTGGCCGACGCCGCTGACCACCGGTACCGGACAGGCGGCGATGGCGCGCGCTACACGCTCGTCGTTGAAGGCGGCCAGATCCTCGGCGGAACCGCCGCCGCGCACCAGCAGCACGACCTCGGCGTCGACGCTGCCCGCCTGACTGATCGCGGTAGCGATCTGCCGCGGGGCGTCTACGCCCTGCACCAGACAGGGCAGCAGCACGATCTCCAGATGCGGTGCGCGCCTTGCCAGCGCCGCCAGCACGTCGCGCAGTGCCGCCGCGCCCGGTGAGGTGACGATGGCCAGCCGGGCGGGCAGGGCGGGCAGCGGCCGCTTGCGCGCCGCGGCGAACAGGCCTTCGGCCGCGAGTTGCGCCTTCAGCCGGAGGAAGGCTTCGTACAGATCGCCGACACCGGCGCGGCGCATAGCGTCGACGGTGAGCTGAAAATCGCCGCGCGCCTCGTACAGCGACACCTGGGCGCGCACCTCCACCCGCAGTCCCGCCTTCGGTTCGAAGGGCAGCAACTGGCTGCGGCTGCGGAACATGACGCAACGCACCTGCGCCGCCTCGTCCTTCAGCGAGAAGTAAAGATGGCCTGATGCGGCCCGTGTCACACCGGACAGCTCGCCACTGACCCAGAGCACCGGAAACTGGCGCTCCAGCGCGAGACGCGCGCGTCGCGCGAGCTCCGACACGGCGATGGCGGCAGAGCTCTTGCTGTCTTCATTGACTGTATTCATGAATCGATTTTCGCGACGTCGTCGACACCGACGCGGCTGTCATGGAAGCTTAATTTTTGATCGGCGTAAGGAAAACGCTTACCCCGAGGCGAGTTAGCAAAGCCGCTCAGACAAAACCCACACAGTTATCCACAATTTCTGTGGATAACCTCGTCGGCCGCATCGCCGGCGATGTCCCAGGGTTGCCGCCCCTCGTCGTGCAAGCTACAGTTCGCCGCTTGTTCACGAAGGGGCTCTACGTGTTTGAGATCATCCGCGCGGCCGGCTGGCCGATCTGGCCGCTGATTGCCGCCTCCGTCATCGCCGTCGCGCTGATCATCGAACGTCTGGCCAGCCTGCGTCGAAGCAAGGTCGTGCCGCCGGGTCTGCTCGAATCCATCGCCACCGACCTGAAGGGCGGTCAGCCGAACGCCGACATGATACGCCGCGTTGCCGCGCACTCGCCGCTGGGCCGCGTGCTGGCCGCCGGCCTGCGCAATGTGCGCAGTTCCCGCGAGGTGATGAAGGAGGCGATCGAGGAGGAGGGGCGCGCGGTTACGCATGACCTCGAACGTTATCTGACCACGCTGGGCACCATCGCTGCGGCGGCGCCGCTGATGGGCCTGTTCGGTACGGTGGTCGGCATGATCGAAATCTTCGGTTCGCAGACCGCCACCGGCAGCAATCCGCAGCAACTGGCCAGTGGCATCTCGATCGCGCTGTACAACACCGGCTTCGGTCTGCTGGTGGCGATTCCGGCGCTGATTTTCCACCGCTACTTCCGCGGTCGCGTCGACGACTTCATCGTCGATATGGAGCAGCAGGCGATCAAGCTGGTCGAGGTGGTGCACGGCGAGCGCGCCGCGAAGTAAGGACGCCTCATGAATTTCCGACGCGGCCGCGGGCGTGAAGAGCTCGAAATCAATCTGATCCCGCTGATCGACGTGCTGCTGGTCATCCTCATCTTCCTGATGGTGACCACCACCTACTCGAAAACGGCCGGCCTCGAAATCACGCTGCCCAGTGCCGAAGCACCGGAAGCGGAGGCGACTGATCGCGAGATCAATGTGCTCATCACCGCGCGCGGCGACATTCTGATCAACCGCCTGCCAGTGGCGGCCGGCAACGCCGACGCGCTGGCCGAGGCACTGGCGAAGGCGGCGTCGGGCAAGCAGGAGCCGGTGGTCATCATCTCGTCCGACAAGGACGCGCGGCTGCAGTCGTCGATCGACGTGATGCAGGCAGCGCAGCGCGCCGGCATCGCCGGCATTTCCTTCGCCACCCAGTCCGACGCGTCCGGCGGCCGATGAGCACCGCGCCCGCGCTGTGGCGCAGCCGCGGCGTCGCGGCCTGGCTGCTGTGGCCGCTGTCGCTGCTGTTCCGTCTCGTATCTGCGCTGCGACGCGCCGCTTTCCGCGCGGGACTGATGCGTGTAGACCGTCTGCCGGTGCCGGTGATCGTCGTCGGCAACCTCATCGCCGGTGGTGCCGGCAAGACGCCGCTCACGCTCTACCTCGCTCGCGCGCTCGCCGAGCGCGGCTGGCGCCCCCTCATCGTCACACGCGGCTACGGCGGTCGCGCCGATGCCGTGCATGAGGTCGACGCCCGGGCCGACGTCACCCAATCGGGCGACGAACCGGTGCTGCTGGCGCGGCGCAGCGGCCTGCCGGTGTGGGTCGGTCGCCGTCGTGCCGATGCCGCACGGGCCGGGCTGGCGGCTCATCCCGAGTGCGACCTCGTGCTGTGCGACGACGGCCTGCAGCACTACGCGCTGGCTCGCGACGTCGAGATTGCGGTACTCGACAGGCGCGGTGTCATGAATGGTTTCCACCTGCCGGCAGGGCCCTTGCGCGAACCGCCGGCTCGCCTGCGTACGGTCGATGCGGTGGTGCTGAACGGCTTGCCGACGCCGCCTGAGGGTGTCCGCACCGCCTTCTGCATGCGTCTGCACGGCGAGCGCTTCCATCGGCTCGATCGTCCCGGACAGCAGGCGGCGGCGGCCGATCTGGGCGGGCTACGCCTGCATGCGGTCGCCGGCATCGGCGAGCCGGCACGCTTCTTTGATCACCTGCGCGCGCTCGGGCTCGAGTTCGTCGCGCATCCGTTTCCCGATCATCACGTGTACTCGGCGCAGGACCTCGCCTTCCCCGGCTGCGATGCGCTGCTGCTGACGGAGAAGGACGCGGTAAAATGTCACGGATTGTCGGACACCCCGATGTGGGTATTGCCGGTCGAGGCACACCTCGACCCTGATCTGGCGGGTTACATCGCGACCCGTCTAGCGGAGTTGAAGCATGGATCCACGTCTTCTTGAAATTCTCGTCTGCCCGGTCACCAAGGCCCCGCTGGTGCTCGACCGCGCACGCAACGAGCTGCAGTGCAAGGCCAGCCGCCTGGCGTATCCGATCCGCGACGGCATTCCGGTCATGCTCGAAGACGAAGCACGTGAAATGAGCGAGGAAGAAGTCGCCGCGCTGCGCGAGCCGGCTGGCCGCAACGGCTGAGCGACGGGGAGGTCATCATGTTCAAGGTCGTCATTCCCGCCCGCCACGCATCGACCCGGCTGCCGGGCAAGCCGCTGCTCGACATCGGTGGTCTGCCGATGGTGGTGCGCGTGGCGCAGCGCGCCGCGCAGAGCGGCGCCGAGGCGCTGGTGATCGCCACCGACCACGAAGCCATTGCCGATGCGGTGCGCGCCCACGGCTACGAGGCGGTGATGACGCGCAGCGATCACGCCACCGGCACCGACCGCATCGCCGAAGTGGCGGAGAAACTGGGCTGGTCGCCGGCTTCCGTGGTGGTTAACGTGCAGGGCGACGAGCCGCTGATCGATCCCGATCTGATCCGCCAGGTCGCGCTCGCGCTCGATCAGGACCCCGAGTCGTCGATCGCCACCGCCAGCAGCGCCATCGCGGAAGCGGCCGATTTCTTCAATCCGGCGGTGGTCAAGGTGATCTGCGACATCCACGGCCGCGCGATGTATTTCTCGCGCGCGCCGATTCCGTGGGCGCGCGATGATTTCGCCACGTCGCGCGACACGCTGCCGGCCGCGCTGGGTGCGCAGCGCCACATCGGCATCTACGCCTACCGCGTGCGTTTCCTGCAGCGCAACGCGCGCCTCGATCCGGCACCGATGGAGCAGGTCGAAGCACTCGAACAACTGCGCGCGCTGTGGCACGGCTACCGCATCCGCGTGGTGGCCGACGTACCGATGCCGCACGCCGGTGTCGATACGCCGGACGATCTGGAGCGCGTGCGCGCGCTGTTTTCCACCGGCACGGTCTGACGCATTGCCGTTTGACCGCGCTTCCCGTTGGCGGTAACGTCGCGCCCGCTGGCATTGCGTTTGCCGCGGCGCGCGCACTGTTCCACCAGAATCCAAAAAACAGACTCACATCAGGAGAGGACATGCGTCTCATACTTCTGGGCCCGCCGGGCGCAGGCAAGGGCACTCAGGCGACCTTCATCAAGGAACGCTTCAACATCCCGCAGATTTCCACCGGTGACATGCTGCGCGCCGCCGTCAAGGCCGGCACGCCGCTGGGCATCGAGGCGAAGAAGGTGATGGACGCCGGCGGCCTCGTGTCCGACGACCTCATCATCAATCTGGTCAAGGACCGTCTGAAGGAAGACGACTGCAAGGCCGGCTACATGTTCGACGGCTTCCCGCGCACGATTCCGCAGGCCGACGCGATGAAGGCGGCCGGCGTGCCGATCGACTTCGTGCTCGAGATCCAGGTGCCGGACCAGGACATCATCACCCGCATGAGCGGCCGCCGTGCCCACATCGCGTCGGGCCGCACCTATCACGTGGTGTTCAACCCGCCGAAGGTCGAAGGCAAGGACGACGTGACCGGCGAACCGCTGGTGCAGCGTGACGACGACCGCGAGGAAGTGGTGCGCAAGCGTCTCGACGTGTACCACTCGCAGACCCGTCCGCTGGTCGAGTACTACTCCGGCTGGGCGCAGCGCGGCGAGCCGGGCGCACCGAAGTACCGCGCCATCTCCGGCGTCGGTCCGGTCGACGAAGTGAAACAGCGCGCCTTCGACGCGCTGGCCTGATCTGCATGGCCGCAAACCTGTTCTACGCGCAGTCCGGTGGCGTCACGGCGGTCATCAACGCGACCGCCTGCGGCGTCATCCAGGCGGCGCGTGAGCATGGCGACGTGATCGGCAAGGTGTTCGCCGGGCGCAACGGCATCCTCGGTGCGCTGCACGAAGACCTGATCGATACCTCGCTGGAAAGCGACGCGTCCATCGCCGCCCTGCGTCACACGCCGGGTGGCGCTTTCGGCTCCTGCCGCTACAAGCTGAAAGGCCTCGAAGAGAGCCGCGCGCAGTACGCGCGGCTGATCGAGGTGTTCCGCGCGCACGACATCCGTTACTTCCTCTACAACGGCGGCAACGATTCGATGGACACCGCGTGGAAGGTGTCGCAGATCGCCGAGAAGCTGCATTACCCGCTCACCTGCGTCGGCATTCCGAAGACGGTGGACAACGATCTGGTCGAGACCGACAACTGCCCGGGCTTCGGCTCGGTGGCGAAGTATGTCGCGGTGTCGATGATGGAAGCCGGTCTGGACGTCGCCTCGATGGCGCGCACGTCCACCAAGATTTTCGTGATGGAAGTGATGGGCCGCCATGCCGGCTGGATCACTGCCGCTGCGGGTCTGGCCGCGCGCACGCAGGCCGAGGCACCGCATATCCTGCTGTTCCCCGAAATTCCGTTCGACGAGGCGTCCTTCCTGGCGCGCGTCGACGCCTGCGTGCGCGAGCACGACTTCTGCGCCATCGCGGTGTCCGAGGGCCTGCGTGGCTCCGACGGCAAGCTGCTGGCCGAGTCGGGCACGCGCGATGCCTTCGGCCACGCCCAGCTGGGCGGGGTCGGCCAGCAGATCGCCGAACTGATCAAGGCGAAGCTTGGCCACAAGTATCACTGGGCGCTGCCGGACTATCTGCAGCGCAGCGGTCGCCACATCGCCTCCGGCACCGACGCGCAGCAGGCCTACGCGCTCGGCCGGCGCGCGGTCGAACTGGCGATCGAGGGCCGCAACGCGGTCATGCCCGCCATCGTGCGCGTGTCCGATACGCCCTATGCATGGAAGATTGACGTGGCGCAACTGCAGGACGTTGCGAACCGCGAGAAGATGATGCCCAGGCATTTCATTTCCGACGATGGCTTTGGCATCACCGAGGCCTGCCGGAAATACCTGCAGCCCCTGATCGAAGGTGAGGACTATCCGCCCTACGTGAATGGACTGCCGGCCTATGTCAGCCTGAAGAACGAAAGCGTGCCGCGCACGCTGCCGCCGTTCTCGGGCTGACCGGGTCGAAGACGCACCGCTTGTAGCCGCACGCTCCCCGGCGTGCGGATGACATACCAGGGCAGGCGCCGCAGGGGCGCGTGTCCGGCAACCCACAAGGTTGCTCGCTGCTTCCGGGGCGGGGTTACGGCGCCGCCCTTTCGTTGCACGCAGTCAAAACAAGAGGAGGGGTGATGTCGTCGTTCGGTCTGTGGTTCGCACTCGTGTGCGCAGTGGTGGCCATCGTGTATGGCGCCGTATCCAGCAAGTGGATCCTTGCCCAACCTTCCGGCAATCCTCGAATGCGAGAGATTGCCGACGCCGTGCAGGAAGGGGCGAAGGCCTATCTCAACCGTCAGTACCGCACGATCGCCATCGTCGGTGTCGTCCTGACCATCCTCCTCGCAATCACCCTGGGCATGTCCACCGCGGCCGGTTTCGTCATCGGTGCGGTGCTCTCTGGTGCAGCCGGCTACATCGGCATGAACGTGTCGGTCCGCGCCAACGTGCGTACGGCGGAAGCCGCGCGCAAGGGCATTTCCGAAGCCTTCGACGTCGCCTTCCGCGGCGGGGCCATCACCGGCATGCTGGTGGTCGGTCTGGGCCTGCTGGGGGTGGCAGGCTACTACGCGATCCTGAAGGGCTCGGCGGCGCATGACGCGACCATAGACCAGATCATCCATCCGCTGATCGGCCTCGGTTTCGGTTCTTCGCTCATTTCGATCTTCGCCCGTCTGGGCGGTGGCATCTTCACCAAGGGTGCCGACGTCGGTGCCGACCTGGTGGGCAAGGTCGAAGCGGGCATTCCGGAAGACGATCCGCGCAACCCGGCGGTGATCGCCGACAACGTCGGTGACAACGTCGGCGACTGCGCCGGCATGGCGGCCGACCTGTTCGAAACCTACGCGGTGACGACGGTGGCGACCATGCTGCTTGGGGCGCTGATGCTGAAGTCGAATGCCGAGGCGGCGGTGATCTACCCGCTGGCGCTGGGCGGCTTCTCCATCATCGCGTCCATCATCGGCTGCATGTTCGTGAAGACCAAGCCGGGTCAGAAGATCATGAACGGTCTCTACCGCGGCCTCATCGTCGCCGGTGTGCTGGCGCTGATCGCCTTCTATCCGCTGACCACGATGCTGATGCCGGACGACGCGCTCAATGCCTCGATGGGCATCTACGACGGTGCGCAGATCCGGCTGTATGGGGCGGCGGTCGTCGGTCTGGTGCTGACCGGCCTGATGGTGGTGATCACCGAGTACTACACCGGCACCGATTTCAAGCCGGTGAAGCACATCGCGGAGGCCTCGACCACAGGGCACGGCACCAACATCATCGCCGGCCTCGGCGTGTCGATGAAGTCCTGCGCCTGGCCGGTGCTGGCCGTGTGCGCGGCGATCTGGGCGGCCTACACGCTGGGCGGCCTGTACGGCATCGCCATCGCAGCGACTTCGATGCTCAGCATGTCCGGCATCATCGTCGCGCTCGATGCCTACGGCCCGATCACCGACAACGCCGGCGGCATCGCCGAAATGTCGGAACTGCCGGATTCGGTGCGCGCGGTGACCGACCCGCTGGACGCCGTCGGCAACACCACCAAGGCGGTGACCAAGGGTTATGCCATCGGCTCGGCCGGTCTGGCCGCACTGGTGCTGTTCGCCGACTACACGCACGCGCTGGAAGCGGTCGGCCACAGCGTGGCTTTCGATCTGGCCAATCCGGCGGTCATCATCGGCCTGTTCATCGGCGGCCTGATTCCCTACCTGTTCGGCGCCATGGCGATGGAAGCGGTTGGCCGTTCAGCGGGTGCCGTGGTGGTCGAGGTCCGTCGCCAGTTCAAGGAAATCCCCGGCATCATGGAAGGCACGGCCAAGCCCGATTATTCGCGCGCGGTCGACATGCTGACCGTGGCGGCGATCAAGGAAATGATGATTCCGTCCTTGCTGCCGGTTCTGGTGCCGGTCGTCGTCGCCTTCGGCATCGCCTTCCTGATGGGGCCGCAGGCCGGTGTGCAGGCGCTGGGCGGCGTGCTGATGGGCACCATCGTGACCGGCCTGTTCGTCGCGATTTCGATGACCACCGGCGGCGGCGCCTGGGACAACGCGAAGAAGTACATCGAGGACGGCCACTTCGGCGGCAAGGGCTCGGAGGCGCACAAGGCTGCGGTGACCGGTGACACGGTCGGAGACCCGTACAAGGACACCGCCGGCCCGGCGGTGAACCCGCTGATCAAGATCATCAACATCGTGGCCTTGCTCATCGTGCCGCTGCTGCCGTCGGCCACCGGTGCGACGCACGCCGCCGCGCCGGTGCAACCGACCGCCCAGGCGATACAGGTGGAGCAGGTGGTGCAGCTGTCTCAGTCGCAAGCTCAGTTGCAACCTCAGGTGCAACAACTGACCCAGACCCGTTAAGGCCTGTGTCGGGACGAAAAAAAGCCGGCCCTGCGGGGCCGGCTTTTTTGTGCCGGTCGTTCAGCGCAGCGGCGGCAGCTGGCTGGCGCGCACTGCGGCCTTGATCGCCGCGCTGTTGTTCGGCTCCGCTTCCACCCATTCCTTCGCCACCGCCTGCAGAAGGCCCCAGTCGCCGTCGTTCTCGTGCTGGATGGCGCGCAGAAAGTAGGGCTTGTCCTCGTCGGCGGCTGCCCAGAACGGCGGGGTGGCGTCGCGCAAGGGCAGTCCTGACGCGGCGATGCCGCTGTGCACCCATTCCACCGGCACGGCGAAGTGGCGTTTCATGCCCGGAATGAAGAAGGTGAGCACACCGACCAGACGGCCGTCGGCGTCGAACAGCGCGCCGCCGGATGCACCCTGCTGGAAGGAGGCGTCGGTTTCGATCACCAGCGCGCCATCCATTTCGTGCAGCGCGGTCACCTGGCCGTCGCTCATAGACAGCGCCTTGCCGCCGGAGAAGCCGACCGCGTGCACCGTGTCGCCCACCTTCAGTGTGCGCGAGGTGGCCATGTCCACCGGTCGGCCCATCGCGTGCGGCGTGGTCATCACGCACAGGTCGTGGCGCGGATCGACCGAACTGGCCTGCGCCGGCACGCCGCTGCTGCCTCGGGCCACGATCACGTTCGTTGCGATGCCGACCACGTGACAGTTGGTGATCACGTGCGTGTCGTCGATCTGCACGCCGGTGCCGGTGTTGATGCGTCCGTCGGCGTTCGCTGCCAGCACCTTCACCACGTGCATCGACAACTGGATGTATCGCTCGGCACTGGCGTGTGAAGCCTGAGCGACGGTGAGCAGAAACAGCAATCCAAGGGCACGCATGACGATCTCCTTGCTGGCTTCCGGATCCTGGCCGGACCCGGTGGCGATGAACTGACTAACGGAACATGGCTGTGTATGTATGAGGTTGTAGGTGTGTCAGCTGACGAGCGGTATCAGCGAGAAGCGTGCCAGCGCCGTCGCCGAAGGGCGCTTCAGGCGCTGCGGTGGAGGCGGGGGACGGTCCTGTTGCGGGCACGACGACGTGGAAACCCGCATCGGGAAAGCTTCCCGATGTTGCGTTGCAACAAAAGACTGTGGCCCCGATGCGGGAGATCGTCGCGGATCGGGCGTACGACGACGCGACGTCCGGATGGCCGGAATGTGGAAGGTCGTGACCGAAAATGAAGCACTGCAAACACATCCATCGCACCGGACTGGTGCGATGGATGTGTTGCAGATCGACGTCAGGCCTCGATCAGGCCGTTGCGAAGTGCAATCAGCGTCAGTTCGGCCTGGTTGGATGCGCCGAGTTTCTGCTTCACGTTGTAAAGATGGGTACCGACGGTGGACGTCGACAGATGCAGGGTTTCGGCGATCTGGTTCACCGACTGCCCGCGGGCGAGGTGGATGAACACCTCGAACTCACGCTCCGACAGCGCCTCGACCGGATTCTGCGTGCCGGTCACGTCCTGCATCGCCAGCTTCTGCGCGATTTCGGCGTCCAGATACATGCGGCCGGCGGCCACCGTGCGCACCGCGTCGATCAGCGCCTCCGGCGCGCCGCGCTTCGACAGGTAACCGGTGGCGCCCGCCTTCAGCACCCGTTTCGGATGCGCCGTGTCCTCGTGCGCCGACAGCGCCAGGATGCGCACGCCCTTGTCGCGTGCGGTCAGTCGCCGCACGGCCTCGATGCCGCCCATGCCGGGCATCGACAGGTCCATCACGATCACGTCCGGCTTCAGTTCGGTGTAGCGCTGGTAGGCCACTTCGCCGCTGTCGGCCTCGCCGATCACCTCGATGTCCTCGCAGGCGGCGAGCAGCAGCTTGAATCCCATGCGGACGACCGCGTGGTCGTCCACCAGCATGACCTTGATCGGTCCCATTGTTGTTCTCCCCCTCAATCCATCGGCAGTCGCGCGAACACCCGGGTACCCCCACCGTCGCGCGGCTGCAGTTCAAGTTCGCCGCCGAGTGCCTGCGCGCGCTCGCGCATGCCGCGTACGCCGTGGTGTCCGCGCTTCTGTGCCCAGCCCTTTTCCAGACCGGTGCCATCGTCCTCGACCGACAGCTCCAGCGACCGTTCCGACCCGTGCAGCGAAATCATGATTTTCCGGGCGTGCGCGTGCTTGAGTGCATTGGTCACCGCCTCCTGCACGATGCGGTAGGCGGCCAGCTTGAAGGAGTCACCCGGCGCCTCCGGCAGGTCATGCATCTGCAGTTCGAACTGCATGTCCGGATGGTGGCGCCGCCACTCCGACACCAGATCTTCCAGCGCATCCTCCAGCCCGAGATTGTCCAGCGCCAGCGGTCGCAGCTTCGGGATGATGCTGTGCATCACGTCGTAGAGGTGATTGGCCGTCTCGACGATCAGGTTGGCCGCCTCCGCACTGCGCGGATCGGACTGTGCGTCGCGTCGCGCGATCGACAGGCCCATGCTCTTGATCGCGGTGACCGCCTGGCCCATTTCGTCGTGCAGCTCGCGCGCGATGTCGCGTCGCTCCTCCTCGATGCGACTCTGGATGAACTGCGTCAGTTCGCGGTTCTCTTCCAGATTACTGCGTGCTTCGAGCGCCTCCTGGCGGGCGTTCATATTGTCCTCGATCGCCTGCGCCATCCGGTTGAAGGCCTGGGCCATCGAACTGGCTTCCTTGCCGGGCAAGGGCGGCAGACGGGTGTGATAGTCACCGGCGCGCATGTGTTCGAGTCCGCGCACGATGGTGCTGAACGGCCGCGTTTCGCGGCCGACCAGCCAGAACACGATGCCGTTGCCCAGCAGCAGCGCGATCGATCCGGCGATCAGCAGCTGCACCGCCTCGTCCCAGCCGTCGAGGATGGCGCGCGAAGCGTCAGCCTCGACCACCAGTCGCGCGCCGTCGTTCAGCGTGATTTCCTGGCGTGGCCGCTTGGGCAGTATCGCGTTCGAGTACCACTCGGGTGCGTCGCGGCCGGCCTTGTAAGGCGAGGGCGGCGAGGTGTAGAGCTTCACGCCGCTGCTGTCGACCAGATGGATTTCGGTGGCGCGCACGCGACCGAGCCGGTACAGGAAATCGACCAGTGCCGGCGAACCCATGTTGGCGTAGACCAGCGCCACGCGAGACAGCAACTGGGTGGCCACCCGGTTCGCCGCCTCGATTTCTTCGCCGACGGCGCGCCGCGTGCCCATCAGTTCCATCGTCAGCATGGTGCTGGTGAAGGTCAGGATGACGGCGGCGATCAGCAGGTTCAGCTTCAGTCTGAGACTCACGACGGTTCTCCCGGCCAGGCGTCGAAATGTCCGTCCCGCGCGTGCGCGGCCAGCGCCGATCCGAGCAGCCTGAGGCTCGCCGGATGGAAGGGGTCGTGGCCGGCGCCCTGTGCCCAGGCCAGCCGGCTGCCCGCCAGCGTGCGGTGGGCACGCCAGGCGTTCTGCGGCCGGCAGATCAGGTCGTTGGTGCCGTGCACTAAGGCGACCGGCAGCCCGTGCAGACGGGCGATCGCGTCCATCACCTTCGCTTCGCCGATGAAGCAGCGGTGCGCCAGATAGTGCGACTGCACGCGGTAGCGCGCACGCAGCAGCGGCCACTCGTCCGCGCTCGGCTCGGCCGGCACGGTGCGTTCCGGCCACGCACCGAGTGCGTGTTCCCAGGCGCGCCAGGCCAGTACGGCGCGGTCGATGCGCGCGTTGTCGCCGGACGAGAACACGCGGTCGAGCCAGACGACGACACGGCTGCGCCAACGCGCCGGGACGACCTGCATGAACTGCTCGTGCGCTTCGGGCGCCAGCGTCGCAGCGCCATGGAAGAAGCTGTCGATGTCTTGGCGTCCGCCGAGGAAGAGGCCGCGCAGCAGCACGCCACTGCAGGCCTCACGGTGGCGCGCGGCATAGGTCGCCGCCAGCGTCGCGCCCCAGGAGCCGCCGAATACCAGCCAGTGCTCGATGCCCAGGTGGCGGCGCAGCGCCTCGATGTCGGCGATCAGCGCATCGCTGTGGTTGTGCGCGGTATCGCCCAGCGGCGTGCTGCGGCCGCAGCCGCGCTGGTCGAACAGCACGGCGCGGTACACCGCCGGATCGAAGAAGCGGCGCTGGCGTGGCGAGCAGCCTGAGCCCGGGCCACCGTGCAGATACAGTGCCGGCTTGCCCTGCGGGTTGCCGCACTGTTCGTAATAGACGCGATGGCCCTGACCGACGTCGAGCCAGCCGTGATCGAAGGGTTCCATCGGTGCATGCAGCATGGGGTGGGGCAGGGTGTGGGTGCGGGGCGCTGATGGTAGCCCATGCGTGGGCGAGACACATGCTGCGCCGGCGCATGGGAGCCATGGGACAATGGCGGAATGAACGAAAGGAACCACCGGGTCGAGATCCTGGGACAGGTCTTCACCCGCGACGATGTCGTCGAACGCATGCTGGCGCTGCGCCGCAACCGCGGCCGCACGCTTGAACCGTCGGCCGGTAACGGCGCATTCGCGTCGCGCATTCCGGGGTGCGTGGCCATCGAGATCGATCCGACGGTGGCGCCGGCCGGCGCGCAGGTGATGGATTTCTTCGCCTACCCGGTCGACGAGCAATTCGACACCGTGATCGGCAATCCGCCGTATGTGCGGCACCAGGACATCCAGGCGGACACGCGGGCGCAGCTGCGCAGCGATCTGTTCGACCGCCGCAGCAACCTCTATCTCTTCTTCATCGAGAAGTGCGTGCGTCATCTGAAACCGGGTGGCGAACTGATTTTCATCGTGCCGCGCGATTTCATCAAGCTGACCGCCGCGCGCCGGCTGAATGACTGGCTGTTCGCCGAAGGCAGCATTACCGACTTCATCGAGACTGGCGACAGCCGCGTGTTCGGCCCCTATGTGCCGAACTGCGCGGTATTCCGTTTCGAGAAGGGGCGCATGGACCGGCGCATGAGCGACGGGCGGCGCTTCCACTGCGAACGCGGCCAGCTCATGTTCCTGCGAGGCGATTACGGCGTGCCGCTGGCTTCGCTGTTCGACGTGCGGGTCGGCGCCGTGTCCGGGGCGGACGACATCTTCGTGCACCCGCAGGGCAATGTGGAGTTCGTCTGTTCCAGCACGGTTGACACCGGCCGTACGCGGCGCGCCTTCTTCGATGTGCGCAACGACTGGCTGGAGCAGCACAAGCCGCGGCTGCTGGCGCGGCGCGTGCGCGAGTTCGGCGAGCACAACTGGTGGCAGTGGGGGCGTCTGCACCACCGCTCGGGGGGCCCGCGCATCTACGTGAATGGCAAGACGCGCAAGCCGCGCCCCTTCTTCCTGCACGACTGTACGCACTACGACGGCTCGGTGCTGGCGCTGTTCGCCCGCCCCGAAGTGGCGGATCTGGCACGCGCCGCCGAGCTGCTCAACGACGCCGTGGACTGGCAGGAACTGGGTTTCGTCTGCGACGGCCGCTTCCTGTTCTCGCAGCGCAGCCTGCAGACCTGCATGCTGCCCGACGTGTTCGAAACGCTGCGCTCAAGAAAATCCTGAGTCGTCTTTCCAGAGTGGCACGAGGTGGGCCGTACCGGACCGGCGCAGTATTCGATCCATGCACTGCATTTCGCAGTGAGCCAACGAACCACCATCAGGAGACTGCCATGAACTGGGAAACCCCGAAGGCCACCGACCTGCGTTTCGGCTTCGAAATCACCATGTACGTCGCCAACCGCTGATCCTCAGCGTTTGAGCAAACAGAAAAGCGGGCATTGCCCGCTTTTTTGTTTTGTACGCCCGGTTTCTGTCAGCCGCCCGCGGGGCGGGGACGAGTGGCGCGCCAGCACAGCAGCGAGCCCGTCGTCACCAGTGCTGCGCCCAGCCAGAACGGCGCCGTCAGCGCCGTGCCCAACCAGAGCGCCGCGAACACGGTCGACAGCAGCGGTGTCGCATACGAGGCGGTCGTCAGCAGAGGCATGTCGCCGCCCAGCATGCCGACATTCCACAGCGCGTAGCCTATGCCCAGTGCCGCGCCGGCGGCGACCACTTCGAACCAGACCTGTGCTGACGCTGCCGGCAGCGGCGACGACTGCGCGGCGGCGAATGCCCACAGCGTCGCCGCGGTTGCCGAAAAGAACAGCGTGATGCCGTTGTAGCCCCGCGCGAAGCGCCGGGTGACATTGCAGTACAGCCCCCACAGCACAGCGCCGGTGAAGGCCAGCAGGTAGACCAGCGGATTCGACGCCACGCCGGCCGCCAGCGAGGACAGCGACAGTTCGCGGCTTCCTCCCATCACCTGGATGACGCCGGCCAGGCAAAGTGCCAGGCCCGGCGCGATCCACGGGCGCAGCCGCTGGCCGTTCATCGGTACCGCGAGCAGGATGGTGAAGCAGGGCCACAGATAGTTGATGATGCCCAGCTCCATCGCCTGCACGTCGCTCGTCGCCAGCCCCAGCGCCTGCGACAGGCAGAGCTCGTAGGCGACGAACAGAGCACCCCCCAGCAGCAGGTAGCCCGGTCGGGCGGTGTGCAGCGGCGCCGGGCGGAAAAGCAGCCAGAGGAAGACAGCGCCGGCGGTGTAGATCGCCGCCGCGCCGACGATTGGGCCGAGCGCGCTGCTGACGCTGCGCACCATGCCGATCATCGTGCTCCAAAGCAGAATGGCAGCCAGGCCGCAGAGGGTGGCCGTCGACGAGACCGGGCGGGCAGGCATGAGCGTTGGGGAAACGAGAGGCGTAAGGTCGGCCGGATGCTATCAAACGAAAACAAAGTTACCTACAGATAAACTTTTTTCCATCGACGACTGAACCCGAGCGCCTGCCCACGTGCGGACGTCAGGCGCCCTGAGCGTTGCGCCACTGCCGTGGCGACAGCCCCGTCTGCGCCTTGAAGGCGCGTGACAGCGCCGCCTCGCCGGCATAGCCCACGTCGTCGGCAATCAGTTTCAGCGCGCGGCCCTGGCGCAAGGCGCGTTGCGCGATGCCGATGCGCCAGCGCTGCAGGTAGGCGCCGGGCGTGCAGCCCACGGTGTCGCGGAACGCGTTGGCGAACACGCTGCGCGACATGCCGGCGCGCTCGGCCAGCGTGTCCAGCGTCCATTCCTGCGCCGGGCTCTCGTGCATGGCCACCAGTGCCAAACGCAGGCGAGGGTGCGACAACCCGGCCAGCATGCCGGCGCCGGTCTGGCCGCCTTCCATCAGGTGCCGCAGCACCTGCACCAGCACCACCTCGAACAGGCGGTCGAGCACCGCCTGCCGGCCGCAGTACGCGTGCGACGCCTCGTCGAACAGCAGGTCGAGCACCGGCTTCGCACCGAGGATGTCGTCCAGCGCCAGGCAGCTGAAGTCGGGCAGCGCCGACGCGATCGGATTGGCCGCACCGCCGGAGAAGTGCAGCCGTGCGCAGGCGAAGTCGGCACCACGCTCGGCATCGGTGACGAAGCGGTAGGGCGTCGGTCGCGGAAACAGCAGCAGGCTGGGCCGGGTCACGTGCTCGATGCCGGCGGGATGGTGAATGGCCACCTCGCCGGCGCGCACGAGATGCATGCGGCCGCTGTCGCCGGCGTCCAGTTCGGTGATGCCGCACAGCGCACCGGTGTTGAACACGCGGGCGCTGACCGAGAAATGCTCCAGCAGGGCTTCGAGGCGGTCGACCATGGCCTGGATACTCAAAGGTAAGTTTTCAGGATTATACGTTGCGTATGGTCTTGCCAATCGGCGCAAAGTTCGTCCTGCCAACAGGCACTGACGCAAACCCCTCTCACTGCACAGGAGTTCATCATGTCGATCGAAAAGGTTCTCTACACCGCCCAGGCCACTGCAACCGGTGGCCGCGAAGGCCGCGCCGCGTCGTCCGACGGCGTGCTCGATGTCCAGCTGTCGACGCCGAAGGAACTGGGCGGCGCCGGCGGCCCCGGCACCAATCCCGAACAGCTGTTCGCCGCCGGCTACTCGGCCTGCTTCCTCGGCGCGCTGAAGTTCGTCGCCGGCCAGAACAAGGTCGCGCTGCCCGCCGACACGCAGATCACCGGCCGCGTAGGCATCGGCGCCATCCCGACCGGATTCGGCATCGAGGTCGAACTGACCATCGCCGTGCCGGGCCTGCCGCGCGAACAGGTCGAGTCGCTGGTCGAGAAGGCGCACATCGTGTGCCCGTACTCGAACGCCACCCGCGGAAACATCGACGTCACCCTGGTCATCGCCGACTGAGTCATCGGCCTGACGGATAGCCACCGTCCCCAACCCGTTACTTGAAAGGAATCCATCATGAATGCAGTCCGCCGCACCCTCGCCCTGTCCGTGCTCGCCGCCGCGCTTGCCGCACCGACCTTCGCCGCCGAAGCCGCCAAGCCCGCCGCGCGCACATCGGTCGCGGTCAAGAAGACCGAAAACTACGTCACCACGCGTGACGGCGTGCAGATCTACTACAAGGACTGGGGCCCGAAGAACGGTCAGGTTGTTGTGTTCAGCCACGGCTGGCCGCTCAGCTCCGACAGCTGGGAAGCGCAGATGCTCTTCCTCGCGTCGCAGGGCTACCGTGTGGTGGCGCATGACCGGCGCGGTCACGGTCGCTCGTCGCAGCCGTGGGACGGCAACGACATGGACCACTACGCCGACGACCTCGCCGCGGTGATCCAGGCGCTGGACCTGAAGGGCGCCACGCTGGTCGGCTTCTCCACCGGGGGCGGTGAGGTGGCCCGCTACATCGGCCGTCACGGCACCAGCCGGGTGAAGAAGGCGGTGCTGGTCAGTGCGGTGCCGCCGCTGATGCTGCAGACCGCCGACAATCCGGGCGGTCTGCCGATCGAGGTGTTCGACGGCATCCGCAAGGCGTCGATCGACAACCGTTCGCAGCTGTATCTGGATATCGCGTCGGGTCCGTTCTACGGCTACAACCGGCCCGGTGCCAAGCCGTCGCAGGGGCTGATTCAGTCCTTCTGGGCGCAGGGCATGCAGGCGGGGCACAAGAACACCTACGACTCGATCGCGGCGTTCTCGGCCACCGACTTCCGCGCCGACCTGAAGAAGTTCGACGTGCCGACGCTGGTGATCCACGGCGACGACGACCAGATCGTGCCGCTCGACCTGTCGGGCAAGGCCTCGGCCGCGCTGGTCCGCAACGCCGAACTGATCGTCTATCCGGGTGCGCCGCACGGCATCACCGACACGCACAAGGACAAACTGAACCAGGACCTGCTGGACTTCCTGCGCAAGTAAGGCAGCACGCAACCCGGTCCCGCGCAGCGGGCCGGGTTGTGTCTTTCAGTGACGGACGAACAGCAGCAGCGACAGATAGATCAGGTAGGCGCTGACGAAAAGTCCGCCTTCAGTGCGCGACACCCGGCGCTCGCTGCGGAACACCGGCAGGCACACGATAGCCACCAGTGCGGCCAGCGGCAGGTCGATGCGCAGCACGTCGCTGCCGACCTCGATGCCATGTGGCGCGATGGTCATGGTCAGGCCGAGGATGACCAGGATGTTGTAAATGCTGCTGCCGATCAGGTTGCCGATCGCCACATCGCGGTCGTTCTTCAGCGTCGACAGCACGGTGGTCGCAAGCTCGGGCGCCGAGGTGCCGATGGCGACGATGGTGAGCCCGATGAAGGCGTCCGACACGCCGTAGGTGCGCGCGATGCTCGACGCGCCATTCACCAGCAGGTCGGCTCCGAACAGCGTGAGCGCCATGCCGGCCAGCAGCAGTGCCGAATTCCACGCCATGAACAGCCGCGCCGAACGCAGCGTCGCGGGCATCACGTCGGCCACCTCGCGCGCGAACTCGCGTTGCATCGCCGCGCTTTCCTCGCGGCTGAGCCGCACCAGCGCCGCCGTGTACAGCACCGCGCCGATCAGCAGCACCACACCCTCGCTGCGGTCCAGCCGCCCGTCCCAGGCCATCGCGATCAGCGCCAGCGCGGCGGCGATCATCACCGGCACGTCGAGCCGCACGCTGAGCATGCGCGTCGGCAGCGGTCGCATCAGCGCGCTCAGGCCGAGGATGAACAGGATGTTCAGGATGTTGGTGCCGGCGATATTGCCGACCGCCAGCGGCCCCTTGTCTTCGGCGACCGCGGTGATGCCGACCGCCAGTTCGGGCACGCTGGTGCCGACCGACACCACGGTGAGCCCGATCAGTATCGGCGGCACACGCAGCCGCACCGCCACACGCGACGCGCCGCGCAGCACCATTTCGGCGCCGGCCAGCACGATCACCAGCCCGGCAACGAAAACGAGGGCCGGGTGCAGCGTCAGCCCGGCGGTCAGACGAAGTCCTCGCCCGGCATCGCCGGAATCTCGGTCGGCCCGCGGCGGTCGATCACCACCAGCACGTCGCAGTCGGCCTCCGACAGCACATGCTTGGTCACGCTGCCGAGCAGCAGTTCTTCGGTCACGTGCGTACCGTGCTTGCCCATCGCGATCAGGTCGCAGTTGCGCTGCGACTGAACGTCCAGGATGTGGCGCGACGCGTTGCCGTGCTCGACCATCACCGTGTACAGGCTGCGCTCCAGCCCGGCGCGCTCGGCCAGCTCGTGCAGCAGGCGCAGCGAGCGCTCGCGTGCTTCTGCCCGGTAGCCGTTGATCAGGTCCTGAGAAATGCCGGCGTACTGCAGCATGCCTTCGAACGGCACGTCGAAACTGTGCAGCAGCAGCAGATCGGCCTCGGGCGCCACGTGGCGCGCCATGCGGATGGCGGCCAGCGAACCCGGCGAGAAGTCGACCGGCACCAGTACGCGCCGGTACGGCGCGGTGCATGGCTTCTTCACCACCAGCACCGGACTGCTGCTCTTGCGCAGCAGGCGCGACGCGGTCGAGCCAACGAACAGCCGGCTCAGCACGCTCTCGCCACGCGCGCCGACAATGACCAGATCGGCCTGCACCGACGCCGCATACGCCGGCAGGAACTGCGTCGCCAGGCCGGCTTCGACCTTCAGTTCCGCGACGACGCCGCGATTGTGCAGCGCGTCGCCGGCGATCGCGGCGAGCGCGTCGTACTGGTGCTGTAGCGCCTTCTCGGCGACGATTTCAGCCTGGTCGCCAAGCAGGTTGCGCAGCGGTCCGAGCGCGTCGAGGCCGAGCGCATGCACCAGCGTGTAGTGCGCGCCGCTGCGGCTGGCCAGTTCGAAGCCGCGATCGACGGCGTCGAGCGACGAGGGCGACAGATCGGTCGCGGCGATGATGCGTTGAAGCTGAGGCATGCGTGGTCTCCCCGAAAAATGCGTGCCGGCTCACAGCCGGGCCACGCGGAAGTGGCGAAGGACGGCTTTCTCGATTTCGACCGCCAGAAACACGGCGGCGCCGAGGCCGAGAATTACCGTCCATGACGACAGGTCCAGCGCGGCGCTCCTGAACAGCTGCTGCATCGGTGCGGCATAGGTGAACAGCAGTTGCAGCACGATCAGGATGGCGCTGACCAGCAGCACCACGCGGTTGCCAGTCAGTGTTTCCAGGCGGAAGGCGTGACGGGTGAAATGGCGCACGTTGAACAGGTAGAACAGTTCGCACACGACAATCATGTTCACCGCGGCGGTGCGCGCCAGTTCGATGCTGCTGCCGCGCGCCAGCTCCCAGTTGAACACGGTGAAGGTGGTCGCCACCATCAGCGCAATGACGAACAGGATGCGCAGGCCCAGCGCGCGGGTGACGATGGGCTCCTGTGGCGGACGCGGCGCGTGCGACATCACGTTCTGCTCGGCCGGCTCGAAGGCGAGCGACAGCGCCAGCGTGACCGAGGTGACCGTATTCACCCACAGGATCTGGCCGGCGGTCACCGGCAGCGGCAGGCCGGCGAAGATGGCCAGCAGGATGACGCCGGCCTCGCCGCCATTGGTCGGCAGCATGTGCATCAGCGACTTCTTGATGTTGTCGAACACGACGCGGCCTTCGCGCACCGCGCGCGCGATGGTGGCGAAGTTGTCGTCGGTGAGCACCAGGTCGGACGCCTCGCGCGCCGCGTCCGTGCCCTTGCCGCCCATCGCCACGCCGATGTCGGCCGACTTCAGCGCCGGCGCGTCGTTTACGCCGTCGCCGGTCATCGCAACCAGGTGACCTTCGGCCTGCAAGGCCTCGATCAGCCGCAGCTTGTGTTCCGGGCTGGCGCGCGCGATTACGTCGGTGTCGAGCGCGCGCTCACGCAGCGCCGCGGCGTCCAGCGTGCCGATCACGTCGCCGGTCAGCGTGCGTTCGGCCGCGAGACCCAGCTGCTGACCGATGGCGGCCGCGGTGACCGCGTGGTCGCCGGTGATCATCTTCACCCGTATGCCCGCCTCGCGGCACTGCGCCACCGCGGCGATCGCCTCTTCGCGCGGCGGGTCGATGATGCCGACCAGACCGATCAGCTCGAAGCGGGCGTCGATGTCCTGCAATTCGACCGAATTGCGCTCGCCGGGGAAGGGCGCCTGCGCCAGCGCCAGCACGCGCTCGCCCGCACCGCCGGCGCGCGTGATCGCCTCCGTCCAGTAGTCGTGGTCGAGCGGCGCGCCACCGTAATGGGTGGCGCACAGCGCCAGCACCCGCTCCGGCGCGCCCTTGAGCAGCAGGAATGCATGGCCCGCGTGGTCGTGGTGCAGCGTGCACATGAACTGGCGTTCCGACTCGAACGGGATGGCATCGACGCGCGGGAAGTGCTGTGCCTCGTCCTGCGGATCCAGGCCCGCCTTGCGGGCGAAGGCGACCAGCGCGCCTTCGGTGGGGTCGCCGATCAGCGTCCAGCCGGCGTCGCCGTCGTGGCGGATCTGCGCGTCGTTGCACAGCAGCGCGCAGCGGGCCGCTGCAGCCAGTTCGGGCACGTCGCCGGGCGTGATCGGCTGACCGTCGCCGTGGAAGCCGCCTTCCGGCGCGTAGCCGCTGCCGCTGACCGCGATCTCGCGGTCGGCGAGCAGCAGTCGCACCACCGTCATTTCGTTGCGGGTCAGCGTGCCGGTCTTGTCAGTGCAGATGACGGTGACCGAGCCCAGCGTCTCGACCGCCGGCAGCCGCCGCACGATGGCCTTCTTGCGCGCCATCGTACGCGTGCCGATGGCCAACACGATGGTCACCACCGCCGGCATGCCCTCGGGGATGGCCGCGACGGCGAGGCCGACCACGGCGAGAAAGAGGTCGAACATCGGCATCTGTATGACGAAGTGACCGTAGAGCACGGTCAGCGTGGCGACGACCAGGATGAAGCCGGTGATCTGGCGGGCGAACTGGTCGAGCCGGCGGGTGAGCGGCGTGGCCAGCGTCGCCACTTCGCCGACCAGCGTGCCGATGCGGCCAATCTCGGTGCCGATCCCGGTCGCCACGACAATGCCGCGCGCCTGGCCGAGCGCGACCAGCGTGCCGCAGTAGCACATCGAGCGGCGGTCGCCGATGGCCGCCGCTTCCGCGACGGCGGCGCTGTCCTTGTCGACCGGTGCCGATTCCCCGGTCAGCGCGGCTTCGGTCACGCGAAGGTTCTTCGCGTGCAGCAGGCGCAGGTCGGCCGGCACCTTGTCGCCGGATTCAAGCAGCACGATGTCGCCCGGCACCAGATCGGCGGCGTCGACCTGATGGCGCTCGCCGTCGCGCAGCACAGTGGCGCGCGCGGCGAGCATGCCGCGCACCGCGTCGAGCGCGCGCTCGGCCTTGCCTTCCTGGATGTGGCCGATCAGCGCGTTGATCAACACCACGCCGAAGATGACGGCCGAATCGACGTGGCCGCCCAGCGCCAGCGTTACCGCGCCGGCCACCAGCAACACATAGATCAGCGGGTTGTGGAACTGCTGCAGGAAGCGCAGCCAGGGCGGGCGCTTCGGCGCCTCGGGCAGTCGGTTCGGGCCATGCTTCACGAGGCGCGCGGCCGCTTCGGCGCGGCTGAGGCCCGACTGCGCCTGCACATCGAACAGCGCCGGCAGATCGTCTGCGGGCAATGCGTGCCAGGCCGCGGTGCCGGTGGTGGGATCGGTGTGTGGAGTGTTCATCAGGGACGTCAGTGATGCGGCCAGCTGGCGCCGCCGGGCGCGCCGCGCCCGAAATGCCGCACGACGTGCTCAGCCATGCCGCGCGCAAGTTCGTTCTCGCCAAGGAACACCGTGCCCAGGCTCTCGCGCTCGAGCAGCTCGGCCTCTTCCTCGTTGTGGGTGCGCAGCACGACGGCGATCCCCGGGTTCAGCGTGCGTGCGATCTCGACCATCTTTCGCACGTTCACCGTTTCCGGAATCGCGATCACCAGCATTGCGGCCTTGGCGATATGCGCCTGGATCAGCACCTCCGGCGTCTGCGCGTCGCCGAACACCGCCGGCACGCCCTCCCGCCGCAGCTGGTCGACGCGCTCGCGGTTCTGTTCGGCGACCACGCAGGGAATGTGCTGTTCGCGCAGCGCGTCGGCGATGCGCCGGCCGACCCGGCCGTAGCCGACCAGCACCACCTGTTGGTGCAGCAGCCGTGCGTCGGTGGTCATCGGCAGCGCCGCCAGCGGGTCGTCGCGCTGTTCCAGCCGGCGGGCCAGCGACGAGCGCGCGATCGCCCAGGCGCGGAAGGGCTCGATGGCGGAGAACAGCGCGGCGTTGGCGGCGATCGAGATCAGCGCGCCGGCCAGCACCAGACTCTGCCCCTCGGCCGGCATCAGCCCGAGGTTTACGCCCAGCCCGGCGAGGATGAAGGAGAACTCACCGATCTGCGCCAGGCTGGCGCCCACCGTCAGCGCGGTATTCAGCGGATAGCGGAAAGCGAGCACCAGCAGCACCGCGGCGATGGTCTTGCCCACCATGATGATGGCCACCACCAGCAGCAGCTTCAGCGGTTGCGTCCAGATCACCGCCGGGTCGAACAGCATGCCCACCGACACGAAGAACAGCACGGCGAAGGCGTCGCGCAGCGGCAGCGACTCGTCGGCGGCGCGGTGGCTGAACTCCGATTCGCGCATCATCATGCCGGCGAAGAAGGCGCCCAGCGCGAAGGACACGTCGAACAGCGCGGCCGCGCCGAAGGCCACGCCGACGGCGATGGCCACCACGCTCAGCGTGAACAGTTCCTGCGATCCGGTGCGTGCCACCCACCACAGCAGGCGCGGCAGCACGCGGCGGCCGACCACCAGCATGAGCACGATGAAGGCGATCACCTTGGCCAGCGTGATCGCCATCGCCAGGCCAAGTTCGCGGCCCGATGCGGCGACGGCATCGCCCGACAGCACGCCGGCCAGCGCCGGCAGCAGCACCAGCACCAGCACCATCACCAGATCCTCGACCACCAGCCAGCCGACCGCGATCTGGCCGTTGATCGACTTCAGCAGTCCCTTGGCTTCGAGCGCGCGCAGCAGCACCACGGTGCTGGCCACCGACAGGCACAGGCCGAACACGATGGCGGCGCCGATATCCCAGCCCCACATCGTCGTGATCGCCATGCCCAGCAGCGTGGCGACCGCGATCTGCACCACTGCGCCCGGCACCGCGATGCGCTTGACCGCCATCAGGTCGTCGAGCGAGAAGTGCAGACCGACGCCGAACATCAGCAGCATCACACCGATCTCGGCCAGCTGGCTGGCCAGTCCGATGTCGGCGACGAAGCCCGGTGTGGTCGGACTGATCACGATGCCTGCCATCAGGTAGCCGACCAGCGGCGGCATGCGCAGGCGTACCGCGATCAGGCCGAAGATCATGGCGAGGCCGAAACCGGCCGCGATGGTGGCGATGAGGGTGATGTCGTGTGGCATGGCGCGTTCTGGTTATGGTTCGGCAGGCATGCAGCGCGCATGGCGAACTGAAGCGCGACGGCCTGCCGGTGAAGACACCGACAGCGCTCAGTCTGACGGATGCATCCTTAGTGTGCTCAGTATTAGATCAAACTTTCGTCGCCTGAATGGCGACCGGCCGCGCTGCGTGCGATGTCCCGGTGCACAGTGTGCCGTGGGTTTCGCGGGTTGGCGCAGCCTGTCCGCATACGATATGTCGCTCCGCTTGGCGCTGTGCGCACCGAACGGGCTTGCGTCAGTGTGGATGCGTGTGATGCGCATCCGGCAGGTGTGGATGAGAGTGGCTCATCGGCTCATGACGGTGCATGTGACTGTGCGATCCCTGAACCGGCGGGTCGTGCTTGTGGAGGTGATGCCCGTCGTCGTGCGTGTGCGCGTGCTCGTGTTCGAGCACGCCATGTTCGTGCCGGTGCTGGTGCTTCTCGGTGAGGTGAAGGATCACCCCGACTATCATCAGCACGCTGGCGACCCGCAGTCCCGCGCCCGCTTCCCGCTCGCCCATCAGCACTGCCCCGAGTGCGCCGATGAACGGAACGAAGGCGAACACCGAACCGGTGCGCGCCGCGCCGAAGGTTCGCTGTGCAAGCAGATAGAACTTGAGGCTCAGGCCATACCCGGTAACACCCACCAGCAGCAGACCGGCGATCTGGCCGACGTCGGTGAGTCGGGCGCCAGCGGCCAGTGCCATTGCGCCGGTCGTGGCGGCACCGGCGGCGCCCTTGACCAGGATGACCTGGCCCGGGTCACGGTCGGCCACTGCGCGCGACAGCGCATCGTCCGTCCCCCACGCCATCGTCGCCACGACGACGGCGATCAGCCCGAGCGTCTGGCTCGTACCTGTCTGCGCTGCGTCGAACAGAAGCGCGATGGCGCCGGCGGTGAGCAGCAACAGGGCCACCCATGCCCGCAAGCCGATCTGTTCGCGGTAGAGCCAGTGCGCGAGCAGCGCTGTGAACAGGGCCTCCAGCGCCAGCATCAGCGACGCCGAAGTCGTACTGCAGCGCTGCAGCCCCCAGGCCAGCGCGACCGGTGCGACGACGGCCCCGCTCAGCGTGATCCATGCCAGCGGCACGGCGTCGGTGCGGCGCAATCCGGCTTCGCGCGCCCGGCCCCTGATCATCGTTGCGCCGGCGAGCGCTGCGCCGGCATAGAGCAGTGCGGCCGTCAGAAAGGGATTGATTCCCGATGACAGTCGGGCGATCAAGGGCGTGCTCATGCCGAACAGCACGGCCGAGAGCAGTGCAAGCATGCCGCCCCTGAAGGCCGGTCCGGCTGTGGACATCGACATCGCCTACTTCAGCGTGAACCGCACGGTGGTGGTTCGGCCGTTGCGGTCGGTGAGCACGGCAACGGCGATGGCGCCCGGCTGCAGCTTGATCCCGTCCGCCACCAGGGTGTTGTCGCTGCCCGGCTTGAGCGCAGCGTCCGATCGGTTCGAGCCCGCCAGTACCGTGAGCTTTCCGGCGAAACCGGAGGTGCTGACAGGCTTGCCGTGGTCCTCAATATAGATTGCCGCGCCGCTGTCGAGCGCGACCAGTTCGAAGGACAGATCATTGACCGATCGGGTCACGCCGCCGTGACGCGGCGTGGCCTCGCCGTGGGCCAGTGCCGCGGTGCTGGCCGCTGCGACGGCCAGGGTAATCAGTGTGGCCAGCAGATGTTTGATCATCGTGTGCACCATCGTCAAAGCGTCCGGAATGCGCGGGGGCGTCGTCGAACGGCTCATGGCAGTGCCTCCAGGCGTTGTTCTGTCGGAGAGCTGTCGTCGGCCGCCGCAATCAGTTGCCGCGTCGCGGCCTCGCCGAAGCGCCAGTACAGCACCGGTGTGAGCAGGGTGTCGAGCAGCGTCGCGCTGATCAGGCCGCCGAAGATGACCACCGCCACCGGATGCAGGATTTCCTTGCCCGGCGCATCGGCGGCGAGCAGCAGAGGCGTCAGCGCGAAGGCGGCTACCAGCGCGGTCATCAGCACCGGCGTCAGGCGCTCCAGCGAACCGCGGGTGATCATCGCCGTGCCGAAGCGTTCGCCCTCGTGCTGGCACAGATGGACGTAGTGGCTCACCTTCAGGATGCCGTTGCGCGTCGCGATGCCGGCCAGCGTGATGAAGCCGACCATCGAGGCGACCGACAGCGTCACGCCTGCCAGCCACATCGCCAGAACGCTGCCGATCAGGGCCAGCGGGATGCCGGCCATGATGATGCCGGCCAGCACTGCCGAGCGGTAGCGCGTGTACAGCACCAGAAAGATCATCGCCAGCGAGGCCAGCGACAGGCCGGCGATCAGCAGGGTCGCCTGCTCCTGTGCCTGGAACTGGCCTTCGAGGCTGATGAAGGTGCCGGTAGGCAATGCCGTGGCGCCGACGATGTTGCGGATGTCGCCGACGATGCGCCCCATGTCCGAACCGTCGGTGTTGGCATACACCACGATGCGTCGCCGGCCGTTCTCGCGCCCGATCTGGTTTGGGCCGTCGGTCTGTTCCACCTGTGCGATCGCCGCCAGCGGCAGACGGCCGGCCGGCGTGTCGATCAGCACGCGCTCCAGATCGACCGGCCCGCGCGCGTCGTCCGGCAGCCGCAGCACCAGACGGTAGCGGCGGATGCCGTCGACGATGAGGGCGCCGTCGTGCGCGCCGTCGGTCAGCACGTGCAGCGCCCGGGTCGCCTCACCCGGCGACAGACCGGCCTGCGACGCGCGCGCGTGATCGATGCGCACCGTCACCTGCGGAATCAGCACCTGCTTTTCCACGCTCAGGTCGACCAGACCGGGGACTTCGGCGAGGCGGGCGCGCAGCTGCTCGGCCTGGGCGCGCAGCGTGTCGGTGTCCTCGCCATAGATCTTCAGCACGATCTGCGCGCGCACCCCGGACAGCAGATGGTCGAGCCGGTGCGAGATCGGCTGGCCGATAGCGACTGAGGCCGGCAGCACCGACAGCGCGTTGCGGATGTCGGCCATCACGGTTTCGCGGTCGCGGCCGTCGCGACTGAGGTCGATATCGATCTCGGTGGAATGTACGCCTTCGGCATGCTCGTCCAGTTCCGCGCGGCCGGTGCGGCGGCCGACCTGACGCACTTCGGGCACGCCCCGGATCAGCGTCTCGGCGAGTGCCCCCATGCTGCTGGATTCGGCCAGAGAAGTGCCCGGCGTGAACATCAGCGACAGCACCAGCGAGCCCTCGTTGAAGGCCGGCAGAAAGGCGCGCGGGAAGAAGGGCACGCTGGCGGCCGCGGCAAGCACCGCCAGCAGTGCTGCCAGCACGAGCCCGCGCGCCCGCGGGAAGGACCACGCCAGCACGCGGCTGTCCAGTCGCTTGAGCCAGGCGACCAGCGGGCTGTCGCCGTGGTCGAGCCGCTTCATGCCCGGCAGCAGCAGGCTGGCCAGCACCGGCGTTACCGTCATCGACACCGCCATCGACGCCAGGATGGACACGATGTAGGCCACGCCCAGCGGCGCGAACAGCCGGCCTTCGATGCCGGGCAGCGCGAACAGCGGCACGAACACCAGCACCACGATCACGGTGGCATAGACGATGCCGGTGCGCACCTCGACACTGGCCTGTCGCACCACCTCCAGCACCGGCAGCGGTCTGTCGGCCTGCCGGTTCTGGCGCAGGCGGCGCAGGATGTTCTCGACGTCGACGACCGCGTCGTCCACCAGCTCGCCGATGGCGATCGCCAGTCCGCCCAGCGTCATCACGTTGATCGATTGCCCCAGCCAGTGAAACACCACGGCGGTGACCGCCAGTGACAGCGGGATGGCGATCAGCGAAATGAGCGTGGTGCGCGCCGACAGCAGGAAGGCGAACAGCACGATGCCGACCATCACTGCGCCGTCGCGCAGCGCCTCGGTCACGTTGCCGATCGACGCTTCGATGAAGTCCGCCTGGCGGAACAGCACGCGCGGCTCCGCCAGACCGGGCGGCAGACCCTGCTTCAGTTCGCCGAGGGCGGCTTCGACTGCCGCCGTGAGCTTCAATGTGTCGGCGGTCGGCTGCTTTTGCACGCTGACGATGACCGCCGGCGCACCGTTGTAGCCGGCGTCGCCACGCTTGAGCGCCGGCGCGAAGCCCGCGCGCGCGACCTGATCGAGCCGTATCGTGCGCCCGTCCTTCCAGCCGACCGACAGGCTCTGCAGGTCTTCGATGCGGTGCGTGCGGCCGATGTGGCGGATCAGGTATTCGCGGTTGTTGCGGTCGATGAAACCGCCGCCCGCGTTCTGCGCGAAGCCGCGCAGCGCCTGCTCGAGCTGCGTCAGTGAGACGCCGAACTGCGCCATGCGTGCGGTGTCGGCCTCCACCCTGAGCTCGCGCACGTCGCCGCCGATCGGGATCACCTGCGACACGCCGGCGATGGACAGCAGGCGGGGGCGCAGCACGAAGTCGGCGTATTCGCGCGCCTGCATCGGCGAGGCGCCGGCCGCACCGTCGGCCGAGGCCAGCGGCAGCGCGATCAGCATGATTTCGCCCATGATGGACGACACCGGTCCCATCACCGGCGACACGCCTTCCGGCATCTGCGTGCGCACCAGCGCCAGCCGCTCCGCCACCAGCTGGCGATTGCGGTAGATGTCGGTGCCCCAGTCGAATTCGGCGTACACGATGGACAGGCCGATGCCCGAGGTCGAGCGCACGCGCGTCACGCCGGGCATGCCGTTGAGCGCGGTTTCGAGCGGGAAGCTGACGAGCTGTTCGACCTCTTCGGGCGCCATGCCGCCGGCTTCGGTCAGCACGGTCACCAGCGGCTTGTTCAGATCGGGAAACACATCGACCGGCGTGCGCCACGCGGTATAAGCGCCATAGGCCATCAGCAGCGTGGACAGCGCAAGCACCAGCAGCCGGTTGTGCAGGCTCAGGCGGACGATCCAGTTGAACATGGGTGGCCTCCGTTCAGCGGATCTGCGCGATCAGCGACGCGCCCTGCACGACCACGCGGTTGTCGGCGGACAGCCCGCGCGTCACCACCACCGTCTGCGCATCCAGCGTCTGCACCTCGACCGGCTGCGGGATGAAGCGCTCCGCGCCCGACTTGATCCACACCACCGGTTCGTTCGACGCATTGCGCGTCAGCGCGCGGGTCGGCAACACGATGCCCGGGATGCGCTCGGCCAGTTGCGCGACCACCGACACCGGCTGGCCGACCGCGAGCGCGGGCCGGGCGCCGGCCTTGCCCTGGGTGCGGAACAGCACCGGCAGCACGCCGTCGCGCAGACTGCCGCCGGCGCCGAGGAAGCTGAGCGCCACGTCGGGCACGTCCTTCAGCGCCGCCCCGGCGAGGCGGGTGGCCAGTGCCGCGTCGGCCACCGTCGCCTCGACCAGCAGACGCGCCGGATCGACGATCTCGAACAGCGTGTCGCGCGCGTCCACCACCTGACCCGCAAGCATGTCGGCACGGGCGATCACGCCACTGACCGGGGCGCGCAGCGCTTCACGCGAGCCGATGCCGGCGGCGATGCCGGCTTCGCGTTCGCGCAGTCCGGCCAGTTCGGCCCGCGCCGACTCGATGTCCTTGCGCGGGATAGAACCTTCCAGACCTTCCAGCCGCGCCACCCGCTGTTCGGCCAGCAGGCGCGCGGTGCGCAGTTCGGCGCGCAGCGCCGTCTGGTTGGCCTGGGCGATCGGGTCCGGGTTGTGGCGCACCCAGGCGAGGATGTCGCCCTGGCGCACCGTCTGCCCGATTACCGGCAGGCCGCGCGGTCCGGCTTCGAGGCGGCCACCGTAGAGGGCCTGCACGCGTCCGCCGGCATTCGGGTCGGCGATCACGCGACCTGGCAACTCGACCGTGCGCGCGGCCTCGCTCGTCGTGACGACGCGGGTGCGGATGACCATGCGCCGCTGGGCGATCTTGGGCACGTTCACGCTGCCGTCCGGCAGCCGGGCCAGACCGGACGCTGTGGCGTGCGCGGCTTCGTCCAGGTGTTCGCCACCCGGGCCGTGCGCGCCCGGACCGGCAAGGGCGACGCCGGCGAACAGGGCGGTGGTGACGATGTGGAGCAGGCGTTTCATGCACGTACTCCCTTGTCGGTGCGGCCGCGGCGTGCGAGCAGCAGCGCCGCAGCCAGCGCGATCACGGCGGCGGCGATCCAGGCCGCCGTGGGAACGCGGGACAGCACCGACGCGTGTTCGTCAGCCGCCACCTCGGCATCGACATGCAGCACGGCGTCGAGCAGGTCCGCCTCTTGCGGTTCGGCCCCCTCGCCGCGGCGCACGGTGAACACCAGCGCGTGATCGCCCGGCCGTGACAGGGCAGCCAGCAGGGCCGGGTCGGTGAAGGCGTAGTCGCCGTGGTCGGCGTGGAACTGCGCGGTCGCGCGCACGCCGTCGCTCTCCACGTCGACTGTGGCGCCCAGTACCGGCTCGTTGCTGTCGTAGCGGTCGATCATCACCGACAGTTCGCCACCGCCGAGCCGGGCGACCAGTTCGAACAGTTCGGAATGTGTTTCCGTGCGCGGTGTCGCGCCGGTCGCGTGGGCGCCGGCCGGCGCGTTGAGGTGTTCGCCGTCCGGGCCATGGGCGCCCGGCCCGGCGACCGCCGGCAGATGGAACAGGAAAGCCAGCACGAAGGCGGGCAGGCGCAGGCTGCGCAGCAGGTGAAGCGGGTTCATGGCAGAAGTCCGATCGATTGGTTGAGTCGGGCGCGAGCGAGCCCGAGCATTGCCAGCTGGCGCCGCACGCCCTGCTGTGCCTGGGCAGCGGCGGCACGCACCCGCAGCAGTTCGGGCAGGCCGCTTTCGCCGGCGCGGAAGGCGCGGTCGAGCAGGGCGGCGCGCTCGACCAGCAGCGCGGCACGCAGGCGTCCGGCTTCCAGCGCGGCGTGCGCCGTGTTCAGCGCCTGCTCGGCCAGCGCGACGTCGGCGCGCAGCCGCTCGCGTGTCCGGTCGAGCTGCACCTGGGCGCGGTCCAGCTCGACCAGCGCGGTGGCGTCACGCTCCAGGTTGCGGTCGGCCGTGCCGAGCGGAATGCGCACACCGAGGCCGATGCTGTCCTGCGCCGGCATGCCCGCGCCCGGCTCGTCGTGGCGATAGCGCACCGTCAGTTCGGGCGGCGCGCGGCGGTCCAGTTTCACCGCGTCCAGCCTGCGGCGGGCCAGTTCGAGGGCCGCCTCCGCGGCTGTGAGTTCGGGGTGGCGCTCGATGTCGGTCGCGGCGCCCGGCTGTTCGTCCGCACCGTCCGGCAGCGGGAGATCGCCGGTCAGCACCTGCCAGCGCGATTCGACGGCGCGCAGCTGCTGCGCGGCCTCGATCGCGTCAGCGCGTGCCAGTTCGGCCTCGGCGCGTGCGGCCAGCAGGTCGGCATGGGCCAGTTCGCCGGCATCCACCCGGCGGGCGACGTCCGCCGCCAGTCCGTCGAGACTGTCCGCCTGCAGCCGGCTCTCGTCGCGCACGGCACGCAGTGCAGCTGCCGCCCAGGCCAGTTCGCGCAACTCTCCGGCCAGACCGAGCCGGAGCTGTTCGGCGGAGGCACTGGCGAGATCCACCTCGCCGCGCGCCGCGCGCTGGCGTGCGTCGCGCTGGCCGGGCAGCCACAGCGGCCAGCTCACGCCCACTTCGGTTTCGCGCTGGCCGGTATCGCGCAGCAGCCGGTTTTCGCGCTGGGAAATGTCGATCGAGGGCGGTGCCGCCCACGGGCTGGCCGTGGCGGCAAGGCGTGCTTCGGCGATGCGGCTGCGGCCGCTCGCCTCGCTCGCCGCGAGCGCGCGCTGCCAGGCTGATTCGAGCGCCGCGGCGAGCGCGGGCGAGCTACCCGCGAGCGCGGGCCATGCGGGGGCGGCCAGCAGCAGGCCGCACAGAATGCGTATGCAGGAATGTTTCACCGTCGGCTGTCCATGAGCGGACGCGTGCGACCGCCGGGCATGGGCCATGGGCAGGCGAAGGCGTCCTGACGAGCGGATTCCGGTTCGCGTACGAACCGGCCTGGTCTATGGATCAGACCTGCGGTCTGGGTGGCCTGCGAAGACCTTCGAGGAAAGGATGGGGGAGGGGGCCGCCACTGAAGGCGGGCAGGGGATCATGCGGACTGTCGAACAGCAGGGCCGAAGCGGCGCCGGGCGGTATGAAGGTCGTCGACGACACGCAGTCGGCATGCAGGTGCTGGATCGATTCGGGAGAATCGTCGAGGTGGACGTCTTCCTCGTGGTGATGGTGCGGCTGGCCGCTCAGGTGCAGCAACTCATGGCTCACGTCGCTGGCCACCGCGGCATCTTCCCAGTGCGCCAGGGCGGGCGCGCTGAAGGCGAGCGTCTGCCAGATGAGGCAGAACACGAGCAGCAGCGAGCAGGCGTTTTTGTGGCGGCGCATGCCCTGAAAGGTAGCACAGGACCCGGGCGGCGCAAGCAGGCGCGCGGGCGCTTTCCGGCGCCGCGGGGCGGTCAGTGCGCGCTCGTGCGCAAGGGAAGTCTGTTCAAAACAAGGCTTAATGAAAATCCTTAGACTTGGTTCAGATCAGATGCGAGGCGCCGGGGCGGCCGGCTGACGATACTGGCAGTGCAGGTCAGGCAACACGATCACCGGGATGCAGGGCCTGCGGAAGAGCCATCCACCAAAACTGAGGAGATAGACATGAGCTGGGAAACCCCGAAGGCCACCGACCTGCGTTTCGGCTTCGAAATCACCATGTACGTCGCCAACCGCTAAGTTCTGCGGTGGCAAGGAAAACGGCGGGCCTTGTGCCCGCCGTTTTTTTTGGTCTTTTGCGTCGTGCAGGGACCAGATGGGAACCAGGAACAGGTGTTATACCTTGCGCGTGCCATTGGCATTAGGAGTAACGAGATCATGCCACCGCTTGTGACAGGCCGGGCAAAGATAGGACTGAGGCCAGCTATTTGCTTCGTTGCCGAACAAATGCCACGGCGCCCAGTGGTGATTTTCAGCACCTTCAGCGCCGCAAACTTCACAAATGAATGGAAGCTGAAGCGGGTGAAACTGCCTGATTTCGATGTTGGATTTTTCTACAGCTTTTCGACGCGCAAACCCAGGAATTCTTTTGCCGCAATTCATGCAGTAGAACGGGTACTTCGGATTGCCGCCAGCATCAACGTAATGGCCAACTCCCCATGCCTTTACACCGCAGTGCTTGCATGGCTGATCTGGATAGGTAATTTCATTCTTCCACGAGGTGTTCGTCATGAAGCCATGCCCATTTTCCGGTAGCGATGATGTTGGTTACTCGTACAAGGAACACCCAGACGGGCGAGAGTTGTCATTCATAGGGTGCGGGAACCGTTGGGCTTCTGGGCCGGTTAGGACATACGCCTGTTTTGTCAAATCTGGGACAGACCACGATTTGAAAATTCGGTCGTTGAAAGTACGTTGAAAACGTGGTCTGACCCCTATTTTTTTGATTTTGGGGGGAGTCCATATACGAGGGGTTAGGCGTCACCGAACCGCGTGCCAGACGTTTGCGCTATCAGGCGACGTTCGAGCCAAGCTGTGCGCTTGCGCCAAAGGCGGCGCGGACGATTGCAGACATGTTGCTTGCAACTGTTCGCGACCAGCGATCCAGTGACGACGGGATTCCGTCAAGGGAGTCGGGATCGGCGACCTCCCTGATCTGAGCGAAGATGAAGTTGGCTGCGGCAAGAGCACGGTCGTACTGTGGATACGCAGCCACCGTCGCATTGAGGTCGTGGTGAGCGACCACCTGGTCACGAAAGCTCAGGATGCTGTCCCGATAGGTTTCCCACTCCTCTGCGCTGGAACCAACAGCGGCCAGAAGTCCCTTGCGGATCTCGTCGTGCCGCTCCTTCGGGACGATCCGTGTCCAGTGAGTGTCTTCGTCCCACGAGCCGAATACTTTGCACCAGTCGATGGCTGCGGCGTCGAAGAGGAGATTGACAGTCATGATCCAGAAGGTCTGCTTCTGATCAAGTGCGATCTCTTCAATCATCCGGCGCGCATGCACCGACTGGGCAAAGGCCATGAGCCGGTGTAGCGACGCGAGAGCAGGATCGCGCGAGTGCATTTGTGACGCCTCTCGATGGAAGGGGTGGGCGTCACGGCTACGGCCTAGCCTTGGCCCCGGTCTTGATTTCTAACAGATGCTGTCGGTAGCCCTCCACCAGTTTTTTGGGAATGAAGACGTACTTGAGCAATTCGTCCAGCATCTCTGGATAGAGGTACAGGAGTGAGTTCTGCGCATTCAGGTGATTCTTTGCCTTCACCATCGCTCGCCTTCGGACGCCAAAACAAGGGTTGTGCCAGAGCAGTGCAGCCCGACTGGGGTGCTTTCTGTCGCTGACGATCTTCTCTAGAAGACCGCCATGCAGCCGAAACTGGTATCGCGGATTTTCTTCGCTGTTGGCCAAGTCTGACCACGCAGCATCAAGTAGCTTCTGCTCCTCAAGCGGGAGCTGCTTTCCAAAGACATCTAGTACTTGGCAGTATCTGCGGACTTCCCAAACAGCCAAGTCGAGATCGACCAGTATGTGGCCATACACATGAAAGGGAACATCGATGTACCTAAATTGACCGACCTTCGCCAAGTGATCTATGAACTTGCGACTCCTCTTCGAGAGTTTGATTTCGAACGGTAGTGACTGAGTAAGTGACAAAGCCTGGGCGAGATCGTGGCCCACTTGATTTGCCTTGATGCGGTTGTAGAGAAGGATGGCTTTTAGGTACTTCTCTATCGTTTGATGTGACGACCAAAGGAACTGGGGAAACAGCTCATGGCGACAGGCCAATCGGGCCGCAATGTAGTCTCGGTCTGCTTGGTCTCGGAATGACTGCGTGCCGAACGCGTTGACGAATCGTTCCAGCTTGTCTTGCTCACTCGCATATGGAGCGAAGGACATGTCGTTGAACCTCAACTGCCGCGGGTTTGTGACGCCCAACGACGCTGTAGAAATACCCCATCTCGGGGCAAGCGCTTGCTTCCGGCCGTCGCCGGTTCAAAGTTGTTCATCATCGTTTCAGCCTTCCGATCTTCGTTTCATCGTCGTCCCCTGACGTGTGCCGTGGCCGTTGCCGTGCGCCGTTGCGGTGTGCGCCATTTCGCCCGCCAGCTTACCTAATTCGCGTATCCGTGGTGCCCGAGCTTCTCGATGTTGTGCACCAGGCAGTACAGCTTCCACTGCCCATCCACCTTCTCCCGCCCGCGCAGCGTGAAGCGGGTGAGCCGCTTGTTGTGCCGCAGGTTGCCGAACACGGGTTCTACGGTGGCGAAGCGCGCGGCGATCATCCGTTTGCCCTCAGCGGAATCGATGCGCCGCTTCATCCGCTCGGTGTGTGATTCGGTGGGGCCTCGCTTGCCGCGGAAGAAGGTGACCTGTCGCACCTTCGTCGTTCCGGGCGTGCGCAGGCAGCGGGTGCGCTGCTCGCACGGCACGCAGTCGCGCACGGCGCCGGTGTACTTGGTGGCCGCGTAGCCGTTGATCGTGCACTCGCCCCCGTTGCGATACAGCCGCTTGCCTGCCGGGCACAGGCAGTGGCTGCGGTCCGGCGCTTCGGTGAAGTCGGTGTTGGCGTAACGCTTGTTCTTGCTGGCGGCGCGCGCTTCCTTCGCCTTCTCGCTCTTGTCCCACAGCGCGTCGGGTTTCGCTTTGTGCTTGGCCTGATCGGCGTATCTGGGGTCGCGCTGCCGGTAGCCGTTGTCGCACACCCAGGCCGGGATGCCGCGCTTGTCCAGTTCGGCGAGGTTCTTCTCGGAGTGATAGCCCGCGTCAGCGCAGATCGCGGTGTCAGGTCCGCGCTGTGCGCAGGCATCGACCACCGGCAGCAGCAGTTCCTGTTCCGATCCGGTGCCGTGCGCCTGCGCATCGACGACGATCTGGTGGGCGGCATCGACGGCGGCCACGCCGGTATAGCCCTGGATCACGCCCTTGGCGGTGGTCATCTTGGCCGAGTCGTTGTCGGTGCGATTGGAGAGGCGCACCGCGCCCTTGGCGCCGCGTCGGTCGTCCGGGTGGTGTGCAAGCCAGTCGCGGATCTTTGCCGCTTCGTGACTCAAGCGTTCGCGGGTGCGCTGTGCGCGGGCTGCGTCGTCGTCGCAGCCGGTGGCATCGCGCGCCTTCTGCTCACCGATCATGCGCTGCACGGCCGCTTCCATCTTCGCTGCCTCGCGCTCGAAATCGGCACGGGTGCCGCTCTTTGCCTTGGATGCGTTGGACGGCAGCTTCACACCATCGATGGCGAAGAGCTCGCGCCCGATCAGCCCTTCGCGGTCGCACACCAGCAGCACCTCGGTGAAGAGCGCTTGGGCCTCATTGCCGAGACGGCTGATGAAGTGCGCGACCGTGGTGAAGTGCGGCGCACTGTCGCCGGAGACGGCCATGAACAGCACGTTGTTGCGGCAGGCGGTGGCGATGGATCGGGAGCTGATCAGCCCGCGCGAATAGCCAAGCAGCACGATCTTGAGCAGCAC